>JBDRUX010000135.1:0-2593 GCA_039801565.1 Caldifarciminota bacterium | reverse complement strand
ACCTCCAGCGCCGATTTGCCAATGGAGCCGGTCGAACCAAGTATAACGACCTTTTGCATTTTCGCTGTTCAGACCGAAATTTTGGAACTGCCTTTAACGATTTTTTCGACCAGTTTTAAATCATCGCGATTAGTAATTTTTATATTGGCACTACTGCCGGGAATAATCTGAACTGCAACACCTAATCGTTCGACCAAAGTCGAATCGTCGGTAGCGTAAAATTTATCTGCCATTGCCTTTTCATAAGCCTTTTTGATTAATCCAATTTCATAAAATTGGGGTGTTTGAACCAAGTAAAGATTAGCACGGTCAACGGTTCTAACAACTCGGCTATCTTTCACTTCCTTGATAGTGTCAGTGATTGGCAAAGCGGTAATAACCGCTTTATGAGTCCGGCAAAGAGTAAAACCGGTAGCCAAAATTTTGGTATCTAATAGCGGACGAACTCCATCGTGAATTGCCACCATACCTCGATTGGGCAAAGCTTTTAACCCATTCCAGACCGAATCTTGTCGTTCCTTACCACCACCAATCACGGCTTTTATCTTCTTTTTTATCTCGTGTAAATCCAGTAAGGTCTCGATATACCTAATCTTTGGTTCATTGACTACTAAAACAATCTGGTCAATCGAACGGCTATGGACAAATGTTTCAATCGTATGTAAAACGACCGGTTTGCCGTCTAAGAGAAAAAATTGTTTAGTGCCACCAAACCGTTCACCTTTCCCGGCTGCTACAATTAAACCAAAGTTCATTTTTTAAAAGGATTTGAAGTAATTTATCTTCATCGCCTCTCGAACCAAGGCCATAGTTTTCTTAGCTTCTTCTGACGCTCGTTTTGTCCCTTGGACGAGAATCTGAGTAATCAAATCTCGGTCCTTTTCATATTCTTTTCTTCGGGTGCGAATCGGTTCCAGTAATTCATTAAGAGCTGAAGTCAAAACTTTTTTACAGGCTACACAGCCAATTTTGCCAGCTCGGCAGTTTTCCTCTAATTCTGGGATGAATTTAGGGTTAAATGCCTTTTGGTAAGTGAAGACATTACAGACTTCTGGGTGACCAGGGTCTTTTGCATGGATCCGGGCTGGGTCAGTTACTGCCCTATTCACTTTTTGGGCTACCTCTTCTGGCGAATCTGAGAGGTAAATACAATTACCTAAACTCTTTGACATCTTGGTATTGCCATCTAAACCAACCAAACGAGGAATTTCGCCCACTAAGGCTTCGGGCTCAACTAAAACTGGGGCATAAAGTTCATTGAACCGACGCACAATCTTACGAGTTAACTCAATATGAGGGACTTGGTCAGCACCAACTGGAACCAAATTGGCACGACAAAAAGTGATATCCGCCGCTTGGCTAACCGGATAGCCCAAAAAACCGTAGGTCATCCCTTTTGCATCATAACCGTATTGCTTTGCCTCGGTTTTAATGGTAGGATTGTAGCGAAGTAAAGATACCGGAGTGAACATTGAATAGTAAATCGTTAATTCCGCAATTTCAGGAATTTGGCTCTGGACAAAAATCGTTGTCAATTTTGGGTCGATACCAACGGCTAAATAATCCAAACAGACATTATAGACATCTTCCTTTAATTTCTCGGGATGGTCGAAATTGGTGGTGAGGGCTTGGACATCAGCAATGATGATAAACTCGTCGTAATCGTGTTGGAGTTTCACCCGATTCAGTAATGAACCGACATAATGACCAAGGTGCAAAGGTCCGGTCGGTCGGTCACCTGTAAGAATTCGTTTTTTTAGCATTCTTTATTTTAGACGCAATGGCTGAAAAGTCAAGAACCGATTTTATTCAAAAATAACCTAACTAAATCTTCTTGTATCTGGAAGAGTTTACAACTCAATATCTAAAGTCTTGCGGGCACGACCAGCTATATCCAAGACAACAAAAATCTTCAGCTTATCATAGTGCATCTCAATACTACTTAATTCCTGTTATTTTCTAACTGGTAAGCCAATTTTTAAACTTCATTTCTTCTGGCCATCTACTTGCTTAAATCAAGATTAGTTAGAAAAGAATTTCTCAAAATCCAAAATTCATTCCCAATAATATTGCTGGGTTTAGGAACAAAAATTGACCGATTTTCTCTTTTATCCTTTTGATTTTTAAAGTTTCCTTTAAGAGTTAGAATAACTATTAGGTATAAAACGTTACTTAAAAGTAACGAGAAAATCAAACCAAAATTTCTTTTAACTATTTGATATTTAAATTGTTATATTAAATTTCGCTTTAGGGGGGTATCGTATAGGGGGGCGACCCCGTAGGCTACCTCGGAAGCCACTCCGATACCTAATCATTATTTTCACTAATTCCTAACCACTGGTCACCAATCACTGATTTTTGAGTATGTTAAGGAAATAGTTCAAAATTGTTCAATCGTTTAAGGATTTTTGGTGTGCGATTTATCGCAGCGGATTAAAGTCATTATGGAATTTTGGTAGCAAGCGTTGCGAACGATTCGGATAATTTCGGCTTGGACTGGGTGAAAATATCTGCCTGGATATGCCCGCACGCAGACAGGTCTTCATCGTATTCCCATTTCCATCGGTCTTGATTAAATAGACATCACCACCGG
>JBDRUX010000134.1:0-2817 GCA_039801565.1 Caldifarciminota bacterium | reverse complement strand
AGTTTTTGGTTTTAAACCTATCTTTTTTCCAACCTCAGTTTGGCTTAAAATGGGTATCCTTTCTTACCACTTTTAACTTTTCAGTGATTTCTTTAGTGAAGATAAGCATACGAGTATTCTACTTAAAAATAGAATTAAAATCAAGCTATTTTTTCTTCTATCTATTTGATATTTTAAATCTTATATCAAATTTTATTTTTTGGGGGACGGTTTAGGGAGTGACCCCGTAGGCTATTCCCTAATAAGTTATCCCGTAGGTTGCTTTTGTACTGTTTCTCAGAAATGAGAATTTTTTGGTTTTTGATTTAAGTAGTCTTTCTCCATCTTGCTATTTGTATAAATTCATATTACAGTCCCCCTTTAAACTCAAGATAGCTTATTTCCGATATTCTCAAGCCTCCACCATTTTCTGTCGCAACGGAAAAGATTATTGCCTATCCTCTTCAGCATTTTTTTGCTTTCGGCTATTGTCTCAGCCACAATAATCTTCACTCCTCCGCTGTTAACTTTATTAAGACAGCCTGCTCACTTAAGGTACGTAATTTTGAATAGTGGCATCTTGGCACCACTAATAATGATTGGACTACAAGTTATTCAAATAATAATGGCACCATTTCCTGGGCAATTAACTGCCTTTGTTAGTGGTTATATCTTCGGTGCTTTTCTGGGAACGGTTCTAAGTATGATCGGTGTGGTAATTGGTGCACTGACTGCATTCTTTTTAGCCCGATTGACTGGGCGCCGACTTTTAAAATACTTTCTTCATACCTCAACTTTACAACGTTTTGACACTTATACCTTAAAACAAGGCCCATTCCTTTTATTCCTTCTGCTTTTAATCCCTAACCCAATTGGGGATGGTGTATACTACTTCGCTGGTCTAACTAATTTCCCTTGGTTACCTTATATAATATTGGTTATCGTTACCCGTTTGCCATCTAATATTATAAGTAACACCATTGGCGCCAAGGCAACAAATTTTAACCTCTGCCATTGGTTTGCCTTAGGCTTAACGATTTTAATTCTTATTATTCTTTATTATTTTAACCGCAAACGGATTGAAAAATTTTTAGTGAGATTGGCTTCTGGCAAAAACTCAAAGAGAGAGTTCTGAAAAACTGGGTTATAAGTCTTTGATATTTTGCCTGTTATCCTAAGCCAGCGTTGGGTCAGGTTTGGTAACCCGCTTCCACTCCGCTATAGCCACCTTGCTTGCCATTTTTGGGTGGGAAGTGTTAGTTATAACTAACGCCTTAATCAAACAAATTTTATAATTATGGTTTTGATATTTAATCAGTTAGGCTAATTATGGTCAAGGGGGGAGGGTATGGCGGGGTAGCAGTAGCGGGGGCAGTCTCGGAGATAGGCTCATAATTAGGCCTGCCAGCTCTTTTCGTGTTAAGCTGACAAGGAGGTAGGTTACCAGACAATGGAATGAGCAAGTTGGTAAACCTCGGAAAAACCCCAGACACAGGCGGAGAAATTGGTTTGGCAGCAAGCTGGGAAATTTATAGCGAAGCTGGTTTATGGGCTCTTCTTTCAGCTACCACAGAGAAAGGTGTTGAGGGCAGATACCGATAAAATTTTGGTCAGGATTTCCTCGGGTTAAGGCACGGTTGCGACATCCGGAAAGATTGTTGGCAAGCGCAGGCATTCTACCGATTGGAATAGCTTAATGACCTTTCTCACCTTGTATTCTGCCTGGTGGAGAGAATCCGTCCAATCAGGATTTTTAGTGCAGAAGCATCATCTTTTCGGTTTGAGTATAGCCGGCGTGCTCCAGCCGCAAAATATAAATTCCCTGCGGAAGTTTTAATCCATTATCCGCTCTGCCATCCCAGTTAAGTTCATAAATCCCGGTATTCTGTTTAGCATTGACCAGGGTTTTAACACATTGACCGCCAACATTATAAATTTTTAGCAAAACACCACCGGATTTGGCAATGCCATATTTGATGCGGGTTTTTGAAGAGAATGGGTTTGGCTCGATCTGGAGGATAAGGGATTTGTTCTGAGAAATTCCCAAATCCTCTTCAATCCCAACAAACGGATAAAATTTGCCCCAGATTCGCATTGTATTTGCCGGATGGTTATTGATATAGTCAGTCCAACCTGAATAAGTGATGAGAAATTGATTCCCTATTCCGTGTGCCAATGCCGGTGAAATCTGGCCTCCTTGCTGGGTAGATACCGAAAAACTATCAATAACAACACCAGAGGGATTTACCCGGGCACCATAGATGTCAATGTCACTGCGTTCATCTGTCCATACCACAAGATAGTTTGTGCCATCAAAGGCAATTGAAGGAGAATATTGGCCCCCTGGTGCCGGAACATAAACAACATTTGTATCAATAAGGAATTCACCCGTCCTTGACCATTCAGTCGTCTTCGCATTCTCTAACCGCGCCACATTACCGGTGTAGCGGGTAATCAGATGCTCACCTGAGTAGACCGAAGATTTCCAGCGCTCTTCAAAATTCAACCCATGACCTGTCCCATAAAAGAGAATATCCCCATATTCAGTATGATAGATAACCTTACCATCCTTTATCTCTCGCCTTTCTTTTATCGGAATAATCAAATCCTCGGCTTTTCTTTTCTCCTTCGTTGGCTTAAGAATCACACCCTGTTCATCAAAGAATGCCTCATAAGCCCGGTCTTGGATAACTATTTTATCACCTTCTCTTATCGGATGGTGCGATACCCGCTCAATCACCTCAGTCACATTGAAAGGTGCCTCAATATCCTTGCCCGAACCGTTATGGTTCTGGGCTAAACCAGTCTGGGAGATGATTAAAAAGCCAAGGATTAAAA
>JBDRUX010000133.1:0-2830 GCA_039801565.1 Caldifarciminota bacterium | reverse complement strand
CCTCCGCAGCTAATAAGTAAGTTGTGTAACTGACGCCGTTAGTATCAAGGGCATAGAATAGGGTATCGCCAGCCGCAAAATAGATTTTACTGCCACTGATTGCTGGTGAAGAAACAATTGGAGCGGGGGTAATGAAAATATGCCGTACTGTACCATTTGGGTTGAGGATATAGATTCTACCTGAATCGCCTTCGTCGCCAAAGATTATTGCCCCATCACTGGCAATTGCCGGCGAAGCAGTAATTGACGCTAATGCAAGATATGCCCAAGCTAATGAACCATCAGCGGTATTAACTGCATACAATGTGCCATTTAAACAACCAATGTAGATACGATCACCAGTAGCATTAATTGCTGGTGAGGAATTGAAATCTGCAGAAGCGACAAATGGTGTCCATTTGGCTGTCCCATTTGTTGAATTTATAGCATGGAGCTTACCCTCTTCATCCCCAATATAGACTGTACCGTCTGGTCCAATACACGGGGAGGAATAAAAAGAAGCACCAGTCCAATGGGCTATCTCGGGATACCGCCATTTCAGAGTGCCTAAACTATCCAGACAATAGACGAACCCGTCGGTACACCCAATTATAATATGGGTTACGCGATTTTGAGAATTGGTAATTAGTGCAGGCGATGAGATAAACTTCTCATTGGTAATATAAGACCAGACACCGGCATTGACGACGAATTGGAAGACGTCTGAAGTATCGGAAATATTACCAAGTTTATCTTTAGCAACTACCTTAATGGTAAAGGTATCTTCAGTGGTATAGGTGATGGTATCTTGAATAGTATCACCGCTGGCATAAAATCTCGTCCAGGTTGGGGTTCGACCGTTACCCCAGAAGAACTTAACCGCAACACTATCTCCTTCGAAATCCCAAACAATGGTTTTAAAGGTATAGCGTATATTAGGCTGACCAAATGGAGGACCAATGATAGTTGGTCTACACGGCGGGGCATTTGGATTAATAATTCGAATTTGATGACTGTTTGACCAAGCCGAGGTAGCACCATCTTTATCTTTTGCTTGTGCTTTCACATAATAAACACCAGCCGATGACCAAGAATGGCTCATTGTGACTGTTTGACCTGATGGGACAAAAGAACTCCAATTAGATATATTGCCATCACCCCAATCAAACCTGATTGAAATACTGTCACCATCCGGGTGAGTAGTCGAAGAAGAAAAATTATAAGGGATGTTTATACTTCCATTTGAAGGTCCTGATGGTGTTGCTGGGATATTCGGTGAAATTTGACTTATAATTATTTGATGACCATTTGACCAAGAAGAAGTGATTTCGTTCGCATCTTTTGCCTGCGCCTTAACACTATAAGTGCCTGCTCCTGCCCAAGAATGAGTTGTTAAATATGGAGTATTACTCGGCATCCAGGCGCTCCATTCCGATGTATCACCATCACCCCAAGCGAACCGATAACAGATACCATCATTATCCGGGTCAGTTGTTATTGTAGAGAATCCATATAAACTGTCTTTCCGACCGGTTGAAGGTCCAGAAGGAATTCCCGGAGTATTAGGTGGTCTATTCTTCTTGCAACCCGAGACTAAAATTGCGCTAAAAATTAATGCGATAAAGAATACAGTTAAAAACCGTTTCATATTAGCTCCTTTCATTGACCGAGTTTTTAAAAGAGTTAGCATTAAGAGAAAATACTAAATTTTAGAATCGAATCAAGATTTTTGTTGGCAAAATCAATCATCCTATTGGAATGCCAACCGGTCTAAATATTTCGCTTTTGCATACATTGGCAGAAGCCGTGATAGTTGGCACAGATGCCACCAAAGATTGCAATAAATCCCCAGAATAACGGTCGCAAAAAGATATGGGCAAAAATCGGCTTGGAATAAGGTAAGAGATAAATTCCTCAAGTGACCAGTAAACAGCCAACTACGATGCAGGTATGACCAAAAATTACAAGCGGAGTTCGACCACCCCGCCAACCTAAATAAAAGAGTGAAGCGCCAATTAGCAAAGGAATAACCCCAAACAGGTCAGCAAGCACCAGCAGAAATATTCCGAAAAGAAAAAGGAGTATCCCTAAGATTAAAGTGACAAGGCTTTTTGGTTTCATATTTATCCTTTCCTGATAAACACAATTTTAGTCATTCAAACTATGGCTCTGACGATTGAAAATTTTATTGAAAGAAATATCGAAACCCAATTCCACCATTGATAGTGAAGTCGGTCTTTGGAATTAAGTCAAGTAACGGAACGATTTCGAAAAAGAAATCAAACGGTATTCGCGAAGGAAGATAATTTAATCCAACCGGAATCCGCACACCCAGCCGATATTTATGGTTATCATTTCTACCGTCTTCAACCTCAACGAATTTAATCCTACCGCCAATGCCGTAATAAATCGGTAGTTTGTCGAAATTTAATTTGATTAAACCAAAGTTATGCAACAAGAAATCAGAATGAAGGTGTATCGCGCTACCGTTAACGAATGACCAGGCAGCGGCAATATCGGCTGCGGTATTAGAAGAGGTCCAGAATTTCATACTCAATCCGGTCGGTTCACCCAAAATGATGCCAATACCAAAACCTTTATCCTGGGCACTTAAAGTGCCAAAACAAAAAAGAATGGCTATTGATATGAGAATGATGCGGTGTCGAGTAGACATCTTAAACCTCCTTTCGGTTATTTTGACGCCCCTCACAGAACCGAACTTGACCAATTAAGTCATTCGGCTCTTCAGGAATACATCCCTTAAGGATGGGATATGAATGATATATCTTTGGTTTCGGTAAAGGACTTTTGAAAAGAACCCGTTTGAATTCCTCCCAATTATAACTCCGCT
>JBDRUX010000132.1:0-2830 GCA_039801565.1 Caldifarciminota bacterium | reverse complement strand
GATAGACGAAAAAATTGGTCGTTTTAAACTTGAAATATATTTCAAGTTTTCCTGGTACAAAACTGGTCTAACAACAGGTCAAAAGTAATAGTTACACTCTAAATAAATATAAAAAACTTTGTCCAATTGCGATGAGTTGGATAGTGCAAATCTTCATAACTAAAGAAACGAAAGGTAAAGTCTCAGAAATTCTTAAAAGTAAAAGAAGGAGATTAACTTAAAAAAGTCTTAGGTTCTACGAACCGATATTTTTTGTTTTGCTTTTGTTAAAGCCTTATTTTATTTATTCTTGGCTTTTAACCTTTAATAAGTTCAAAGGTGCCGGGCGCAACTTTTCGGAACAGATGAGGATTAGCCCGCAATGCTGAATCAACCGTCCGACTTGGTTCTTTGCGGGTAGAACGGAAGCCAAGGGCAATCACTTTTTCCGTTAACTCTTTAGGCTTCATTGGTCGTTTAGCGCGTTTCAAGACTTCAACGATAAGTTCTTTAACACTTTTCTCACCCCGCCGCCGTCCCCCACGCCGAATCTTTACAACCTTAGCTAAGGGTCGTTTTTTTACTTCGCCGATTTCTAAACGAGCAATTTCTTTATTAAGGGCAGTAAGTTCTTTATTTAAGCGGGCAGCCTGTTCCTTTAAGATTTCTAATCGAATTCGTTTTTCGACCATTGTCCCAATCTCTTGGGAAAGGCTTTTTATTTTAGTCCTCATTACTTATCTCCTTTCTTTTTTATAATCATATAACCTTTTTAAGAAATGTCAAATACTATTTTGGCAATTTTAATGCCCACAACAACCAGTGGTTCTTTGTGTTGGTTTTATGTATTTTTCCGGATTTTTATCAAATTCCTTTTTACAACTGAGTGCGCAGAAGTAATAGGTCTTGCCTTGGTATTCACTTTTCGCCGGTGCATTCTTTTCATCCACATCCATTTTACAAACTGGGTCTATTGCCATTTCTTCTCCTTTCCACTAAAATAATATATATTTTAACTATAAAATCAAGCCTAATTTTTCCTTGAACTTTAATATCTAATTTTATATAATGTTAAGAAAGGAGTCAAGATGATTAATCAAAAGAAATTCTTTCTTTTAATCTTTGGTTTGGTCTTTTGCCTTTGGTCACAAGAATTGGATTATGTGCCAGGCGAAATGCTAGTTCAATTTAAAAATGAGTGCCGAGGTTTAATCAGCATTACCGAAAAGAATGGTATTGCTTTGTGTGGCATACCGGCGATTGATGAATTGAATCGTCAATGGCAAATTTCTCAAATCAAGAAGGTGATTTTGGACCCCAGTCCGGATACGATTGCCCAAAGGATGGGTTTAGATTTGCTCTATCACTTTACTTTTCCTAAAGCAACGGATATCGAAAAGATTATTATGGCTTATCGGGCTTTGCCTTATGTGAAGTATGCCTGTCCGAATTTAATCTATCAGGTCAATCGAATCCCCAATGATTCACTTTACTCTTCACAATGGCATTTACCTAACATTGGCTGTCCGCAAGCCTGGGATGCTTCAACCGGTGATACTTCGGTTGTGACTGCAATTATTGATATGGGGGTTGACTATAATCATATTGATGCTCAAGCCAATCTCTGGATTAATCCCGAAGAAGATATTAATCACAATGGCCGATTTGACCCAGATGATTTGAATGGTGTTGATGAGGATAATAATGGTTATGTTGATGATGTGATTGGTTATGATTTTCTCTACGGCGACCCGGACCCGATGCCAACCACTTCTGCCGATGACCACGGTATGCACTGTTGGGGAATTGCTTCGGCAGTAACTGATAATAGTACCGGTGTTGCAAGTGTTGGCTATAGGGTGCGAGGAATGGCGTTAAAATGTGGCGAAGGTTCAGCAATCTATCTTTATCCAGCAATTGCCGCAATCTATTATGCTGCGGATAATGGCGCCTGGGTTATCAGTATGAGTTATGGCAGTTATCGGGGACAGAATGATGCCGAAAGTACCGCCTTGGCTTATGCCTGGGAACGGGGATTGGTTGAAGTAGCTGGAGCTGGTAATGACAATGTCCAGACCCTTCATTATCCAGCAGCTTATTCTTGGGTGATTGCGGTTGCTGCCAGTAATGCCAACAATGTCAAAGCCGATTTTTCCAACTACGGCACCTGGATTGATATCTGTGCCCCTGGGGTGAATATCCTTTCAACCATTATTGGCGATCGCTATGCGGCTTATGATGGAACATCAATGGCCTGCCCGGTGGTAGCTGGGGTTTGTGCCTTGGTCAAATCAGCCTTTCCGGAAATGACCAATGCTGAATGCACAACCCGAATCTTTCAGTCTTGTGACTCAATGCCTGACCCATTATATCGGTCTGGACTTTTAGGTTATGGTCGGGTGAATGTGGCAAAGGCAGTCCTGCAACCCATCCGCAGTAATTTAAGGGTTACTGATTTCCGGTTCAACGACCAATCGGGTAATAATAATGGGATTCCTGAACCCGGGGAAACTGTGGCTTTAATCATCACCTTGACTAATGAAATTAGCTGGCAGTCGGCGAATGATATTACTGCTCTCATTGCTAACGATGACCCAGAGATTGAAATCTTAAAAAATAGCGCCTCGTTTCCTAATATTCCGGCTGGTGGCAGTGGCAATTGTTCTGCCGATTCTTTTGTCTTACGGATTAGTGCCAGTTCACCACCGTATCGGGCGCGTTTTGATATCACCTTGACTGCCAATCCACCAACGGTTAATCCCCAACAACAACTAATCTGTGTGATTGGTTTACCACGGGTCTTGTTAGTTGACGATGATGACGGGGCAAATCTGGAGAATTGGTATACCTC
>JBDRUX010000131.1:0-2964 GCA_039801565.1 Caldifarciminota bacterium | reverse complement strand
GGTGCATCAAGCATTACCGAAAGCCCAGCTAAAAACTCACCAGCAACCTCCAATTTGCCATCCAACGCCAGAGTTCGGTCATACCGGCGCTCAAGAATTTCAACCTCAAATTCAATTGGCGTTATTGGTCTGCCCGACACTTCAATTATAGAACCATTGACGGTACTTCCGGGTTGGTAAGCGCTTGTCGAAAAATTAATATCAACTATTGCATCATTTCCTGAAATGAAATATGCCGTATCATTGCCAAATACAGCTTTCACCCAAGCATGAGGCGTATCATTATTTAAGGAATCAACTGTCTTGTAATAACGATGAAAAACTCCACCTTGCATTATTTCAGAAACAACAGGATTAGGGTCTGGGCTAAGAGAAACGACATTTCTTGCGTTACTTTGCGACATCGACCAACCGATCACAGAGACACTATTGTCACCAGTATTAGTTACATAGACTGAAGATCCAGATGGTGAAATAGCAATTGCACAAGGCGTGTTTCCAACGGGTACAGAACCGACAACTGAATTATCTGATGTTCGAATTATCAAAACAAGTCTATTTGTTCGTGTTGTAACATATGTGTAATTGCCATCTGGAGTAATAGAAATTCCACATGGGTTGCCGCTCAATGGAATTGTTTTTACTACTGTATCATCTGAAGTGCGTATAACTGAAACACTGTTTCCCCAGCAATTGGCAACATACACAAAATTTCCATTTGGAGTTACTGCAATATAATTTGGATAATCTTCTACTATGATTGATTTTTTTAATGTATTATCACTTGTACGAAATACTGATACATTATCACTATGAGCAATACTCACATAAAGATATTCGCCATTTGGTGTGACGTCGGCATAAGCTGGATGATTACTAATATAAATTGTGTCCAAAATTGAGTTATTAGATGTCTGAATAACCGATATTCTGTTACGACTCCAATGTGTAACATAAAGATAATTTCCATTAGGTGTAATTGCCAAACCATGAGGAAATTGTTCAACTACTATTGTATCTTTGACTACATTATCAGAGGGACGAATGCCATATACTTTTCCATTACCAATACAAGAAACGTAAATACGATTTCCATTTGGAGAAGCTACAACATCAAATGGATTACTCTCAAGTGGTATTGTTTGTATTACAGCATTATCGGATGTTCGGATAACAGAGATATTATTACTATACCGATTAGCTACATAAACATATCTGCCATCTGGAGTTATTGCAAGTCCCCATGGACCGTTACCAACTGGGATTGTTGCAATAACACTGTCCGGATATCCCTGAGCCCAGGCTCCAGTTATAAACAAAAGACTGATAATCGTTGTTGCTATGATTTTGTTTTGCATCTTTAACCTCCTCTGATTTTAACAAGTAGATAGAATTTAGTAGATAGCAGACAGGATACGGGATGCCAGAAGAAAGTATATAAGTATTTAGGGAAAAGTTCAGCCGAAATACTGGATTTGATATTCTGCCTGCTATTTACTCTTCTATCCATATTTGTTTTTTATTGATTTAATTAATCCCTCGAGCATTTTACTGACTTCTTCAATCTCCGCACTTATCGGCTTGGTATCTAATATATACCCGAGGTCTTTTGAAAGAATTAAATAATACCGAAGTTCTTCTAAAGAACCTTGTGCTATATTGTAAAAATTAACTTTGTCCCTCCTCCCACGTTTTTAAAACCTTCGGCAATGTTTGCCGGAACAGAAACAGCAGCCCTTCTCATCTGAGGAATTAAACCAAATCTCTCTTCATTTGGAAAATTCTTTGTAATCTTATAAATTTCAAGACTTATTTGATGCGCTTTCTGCCAAACAATCAAATCTTCAAACCTTTCCAATTTCTCCTGTATTCTGTCTACTGTTTCTTGTCTACTATTCCCATAAACCTCCTTTGTCCGGCCGATTCGGGTCTTGACGTAGGGTCGATTCGACCGAAGATGGACAGTTGTTAGTTGCTAAATTAAACACAATAACTCCAGCTTATTCAAGCAGTTTGGTTTTAGGATTGTTTTCAGCACAACCCAAAAAGCCGTTGTTTTTCATTTACTTTAGCCTTTTAAGGCTTTTATCAGTTCCCTTGTCTTATCACTTTCAGCGGCAATAAGTTCAGAAATCTTGGTAGCAGTTTCGGCAATTTGTTTGGAAATTTCTCTTCGTGTCATCCGACCATTATAAACCGAAAATATTCCGACAATAAGGGCAAAAATTGTTGCTCCTGATGCAATCAATGTAAAAAGTTGTAAAAAAGTCATTTTAATTCTCCTTCAAATTATTTCCAAAAATTCGAGCTGTCCATCGCAGTTTTTCCAAATGTCTCGATATGAAAACGAATTGCTGATTTCACATCGGCAAGTGCCTCTTCATAAGTATCACCTTGCCCAACTACAACTCCTTTAAGTCCCAAAGGATACGCTACGTAACCGTCAGGATGTTTCTCGACGATAATTTTAAATTGTTGCATCTTTACCTCCTTTGATTCGCAGCGGCGAATCGGTTGGTTGGTTTTTTCTGCCTTCGGCAATACGAATCAGCCAAATGGCAGCGAATAATTCGAATCCACCCAAGACGAATTCCTTTGTCCAAGGCGGATTGGCTTTTAGTTTTTAGATTAAAAACCATTTATATTTTAACCGGGGTTGTTTTAAGACACAACTCGTAAAGCCGCTTTTGTCTTGTAGCATTTTTGATTTATCCTTTTGCTATCACTTTAACAATCAATTCCCGAGTAAGCCTTGATTCCTCAACTATTAAATCTCTTATCTCCTTTATTAAATCCTTTGTCATATTTCTTGTAAGATTAGATTCCTCTTTTATTAAGTTAGAAATCTCTCTACGGGTTTTTCTGCCATTATAAACCGAAAATATTCCGACAATAAGGGCAAAAATTGTTGCTCCTGATGCAATCAATGTAAAAAGTTGTAAAAAAGTCATTTTAATTCTCCTT
>JBDRUX010000130.1:0-3082 GCA_039801565.1 Caldifarciminota bacterium | reverse complement strand
TGCCCATAGCGAAATTACACCGGAGACCTTACGTCAAGCCAATCTAATCAAGAATAGTTCATTGGTAAAACTCTTAGGTGACGGCGAAATCAGCATACCAATCACCGTAAAAGTCCATGCCTGCTCTAAATCGGCAAAAGAAAAAATTGAAAAAGTCGGCGGTAAAGTCGAGATAGTATAATGGTTCAAAGCGTACCCAATATCTTTAAAATCCCTGATTTAAGAAAAAAGATACTATTCACCTTAGCAATGGTGATTGTCTATCGCCTCGGTTGTCATGTTCCAACCCCAGGAATCAACGCCCAGGCACTTGGGTTACTCTTAGGCCAATTGCGTGGCACAATTTTTGGGCTCTACGACATATTTGTTGGCGGAGCGTTATCCAGGGCATCAATCTTTGCCTTAGGCATTATGCCTTATATCTCCGCATCCATTATCTTCCAATTGATGGGTTCGGTCTTCCCTTACTTAGAAAAATTACAACGCGATGAAGAAGGCAGAAAAAAGATCAACCAATATACCCGTTATGCTACCGTTGGTTTAGCGGCAATCCAAGCCACTAGCATCGCAATTTATTTAGAACAACAACCACCGACTGCAGTTGGACCAATTGTCCTCTTCGGTGGTCTCTTCTTCCGAATTCTTACCGTTTTCACATTAACTGCTGGCACAATTTTTGTTATGTGGTTAGGCGAACAGATTACCGATAAGGGAATTGGTAATGGCATTTCGTTCATTATTTTCATCGGCTGTTTAGACAATATGCCCCAGGATATCGGTCGGACACTGGCAATGGTGAGAGTCGGTGAACTCTCCTGGATATCCCTAATTATTATTGGCTTAATTATCTTTGGAGTCTATGCCGGCGTGGTATTATTTACTCAAGCCACCCGAAAAATTCCGGTCCAGTATCCAAAACGAATTGTCGGGAGAAAGATGTATGGTGGTCAGACGACTCACATCCCGTTACGAATTACGACCGCTGGGGTGATACCCATCATCTTTGCCCAAAGTATCGTCGTCTTCCCATCAACCTTTGCTACTTTCTTTAAGTTCCCATTTTTGGAGACGGTAAAAAATATTTTAGCCCCGGGCGGTTGGTTATATAATTTATTATATGCCGGTCTTATAATATTCTTCACTTATTTTTACACTTCAATTGTTTTTAACCCCCGAGATATTGCTGACAATATGCAACGCTATGGTGGTTTCATTCCTGGGATTCGACCAGGACCACCAACCGCCAACTATATTGACCGTAGCCTAAGTTTAATTACATTGCCCGGTGCCATCTTCTTAACAATAATGGCGCTATTGCCTTATTACCTTATGTCGGCATTTCGAGTACCATTTTATTTTGGTGGGACCACCCTCTTAATCATTGTCGGGGTTGCTTTGGATACCATTCAGCAGATTGAATCCCATCTTCTAATGCGCCATTACGAAGGACTCCTAAAGGGCACCAGGATTAAGGGCCGCCGCTTTTAAGGAATAAAACTCGACTTTAATTTGTATATAAATAATATAAATTTAACGATAATTGGTTTATTAGCCTGATTAAATGGACCAAGGTTTATCCGATTTGGATTTGGTAAGAAAAACAAAATCAGGCGATACTGAGGCATTTGATGAATTAATGCGGCGATACGGAGCGAGGATTTTTCGAGTGATATACGGAATGGTGCACAACTATTCTGATTGTGAGGATTTAACCCAGGAGACCTTTGTGCAGGCTTACGAAGGGATTAAACGATTCAAAGAGCAATACAAGTTTTACACTTGGCTCTATCGGATAGCGATTAATCGCTGCATCAACTATTGGAAAAGGCAGAAGTTGATTCAATTCACTCCAATTGCGAATCGGGAATTTAGCTCAGCACCTAACCCTTCTCCCGCGGCACAAGATTTAAGAAGAATTGTTGAACAGAAATTAAACCAATTGCCCTTAGAACAAAAACTGGTATTTATTTTACGAACCTTTGAAGAGATGAGTTATCAAGAGATTGCCGAAACCTTAGGAATTTCGCTCGGGACAGTTATGTCACGACTGAGCCGAGCCCGAGAAAAATTGCGGGAACTTTTAAAAGATTATTTACCGGGGAAAAAACGAAATTATGTTTAATCACGAAGCGATTAAATCGAAATTAGAACTTTTCGTGGATAATGAACTGAACGAACCGGAAAGGAAATTAGTCGAAGAACATCTTAAAGAATGCCCAGCCTGTCAGCATGAAGTCGAAGTGATAATGCAACTGCACCGCCTGGTCGAAGAAAATGTACCCCAACCGAGAACTGATTTTGTCAAAAAACTATCCAATCAAGTCTGGTTAAAACTTCGTAAACGCGAACAAACGCAAGGAAAAACAAGACTTTTTTGGTTACCAAGACTTGTTCCGATTTTCGCCGGGGCTGTCACTTTGATTTTAGTCGGAATAATAAGTATCAAATTCTTTACCACTACCTCGAGAATCGAGAAAAAAGAAATATCTCCTCCCCCATCGGTAGTAGACATGCTACCGGATAAAACCGAGGCACCCAAAACTGTACCAACTCAGCCCAAAGAATTATCTTCGGGGAAGACTGAATCAAAAAGAGGTAGGGCTGAATTAAGAAAGAAGCAGATTGTCACCGTTCCAACTCCGAAAGCCGGAGGCTCTTATGTCGAAGCCGAAATCATAAAAGAACATTCCGATTTGGATTCAGCTAAAAAGGAAAGCGGTGTCATTCAAGAAAGTTCAGAAATCTCGACTAAATCAGCCACCCCCACCGCACAGGCTTTTCCGGTCGAATCCAGCAGAAGACTACAGCCGGTTGAGCTTGTCCAACCAGAATACCCGGAATCGGTTAAGCAAAAAAATTTATCGGGGAAAGTGATAGTTGAAGCATTGGTTGATACGAATGGATTAATTGTGAATGCCAGGGTCTTGAAATCTTCTGGCTATGAAATCTTAGATTCCGCTGCATTGAAATCTGCTTTGAAATCACGATTTGAACCGGCTTGTCAGAGTGGCAAAAAAGTTCGCGTATGGGTTAAAATTCCCTTCCAATTCCCTCCCACTAAAAATTAGAATAAATTTTTGGT
>JBDRUX010000129.1:0-3484 GCA_039801565.1 Caldifarciminota bacterium | reverse complement strand
TAAAATTTGGCGGTAGAATTATTGTCAATGTTCAACCATTGTTTTCTGATTATATCCCGATTCACCATATAATTTCTGATTTCTTTATGAAGAATAAATTGATATGGAAAGGTGAAATACTATGGGAAAAACATAATTATAGTTGTAAATATACTGCTTGGGGCAGTTGGAAAAGCCCAAGTAATCCCTATTTAAAATATACTTGGGAATTTCTGGAAATTTTCTGTAAAGGCGACTTGAAACATTCAGGCGATAGTAAAAAAATAGACATTAGGGATGACGAATTTAAGAAATGGGTTTACGCAAGATGGGATATCGCACCGGAACGGGATATGCAAAAATGGGGACATCCAGCAATGTTTCCTGAAGAACTGGTTAAAAGGGTTTTAAAATTATTCAGTTTTGAGAACGATATTATTCTTGACCCATTCAATGGGGTCGGAACAACCACTAAGGTAGCAAAAGAATTAAATAGAAGGTTCATTGGAATTGATATATCAGAAGAGTATTGTAAAAAAGCGGAGCAGAGATTGAGGGAAGTAGCTCATCAAGAAACATTTCAATTCGTCTCCGAGAAAAAAGCAAAATATGGTAAAATAAAAAAATGAGAACTATAGATGAAATCCAAGAGATTATTGATGCATATAACAAACTTGTCGGGAGTATTGATACTGAAGCAACGCAATCCAAGAATGGTAGGGCTTATGGTGGCATTGTCAGGGCTGGTAAAGGAAAACTGGTCGAAAGCATTGCGAAGGTTCTAATCACAATCGCTTGGCAAAGATTGAAGCAAGAACCAAACCGATTAAAGATAATTGGCAAACAGATTAAAATACCAATCAGACCCGAATATATTGACAGTTTAGCTGACGAAATAAAAGACTATATTAGGCAAAATATTCAGAATTACTATTACCACTATAAACCGGATATTTTAGTTGCGATTGACGATAAACCCATTATGGCTGTAGAATGCAAAGCCTATACCGAAAATGCTATGCTAAAAAGGATATTAGTTGACGCCACTTTATTAAAATCTCAATACCCAAGTATTCAATTTGTTCTCTTACAATTAGAAAGCCAATTGGGTGGTGATTTTTCACAATTAAAAGATGTGACTTATGGCAGTCCAGCTACTCATACATTATTATCTTATTTTGATGTTGATTTGAATATAATTACTCTCCTTAAAGGAGAAAGAAGAGTTGATAGACCAATTCATAAAGCAAAGTTTTTTAAACCGTTAATGAGAAGTCATTTAGAAATAGCGGTTAAAACAATATTGGGTATATTGCAAGAATTTATTTAGATAAAAATAGAACTAATTAAAAAACAGATTGAAATTTAATAACGACAGCTGCCGTGATACCGCCAAGGGTAGCTAACTTGCTCGACTTCGAACCTGCTCTTCAACCAGCCTACCAGCCAGCTCCTCAGGTAACCCCCTCAATTTGCTTCCAAACCCATCTAATAAAATTCCAGAATCGAATGGCGGGAAAGAATTTATTGAGTTTTTGGAAAAGCCATAAATAATCCTAAAGCACCCCCTAATTTTTTATTAAATTTTACTTGCCAAACCCTATTTTCTATATTATAATTATTATAGTGAACAAAAAATAAAATTTTTATTCAGTTAAGATGATAAATGACCTGATTTTGCAGTATAAGCGCGAGAAGGAGATTCTGCTTGGTAAAAATTATGTCATGCGGGATAAGCTTGAGTCGGCGCGTAAATTCTTGGATTCGGATTTAATAAAAGTTATTACTGGTCCAAGGCGAGCCGGCAAATCGGTCTTTGCAATCCTGCTTTTGAAAGATAAGGATTTCGCCTATATAAATTTTGATGACGAAAACCTTTTGAAAATTGAAAATCAGGACGAGATTATCAAAGGGATTTTTGAGGTATATAAAAAGCCCCAGTTTATTCTATTCGATGAGATTCAGAATCTTAAAAACTGGGAATTATTTGTGAATAAACTTCAAAGAAGAGGCTACAATTTAATTTTAACCGGCTCGAATGCAAGACTTTTAAGCAAAGAATTGGCAACCGCTTTAACTGGTAGACACTTTGCGATTGAGGTTTTGCCGTTTAGTTTTAACGAATTTTTACGAGCCCGCGGTTTAGAATTTAACCGCGAATCACTACTATTACCAGAAACGAAAGGAAAAATTCTAAATACCTTGACCGAATTTTTAAAAAACGGTGGCTACCCGGAAATCGTAGTTAAAAATTTAGATACCAAGTCCTATCTTGATACTCTTTTTGATGCGGTCTTATTGAAAGATGTGGTTAAGCGGTATAAAGTTAGATTTACTCAAAAAATTTACGACCTTGCCCTTTATCTAATTAGTAATTTCTCGGGCGAGTTTAGTTATAATAAACTGAAAAATATTTTAAAGTTCAACAGTGTCAATACGATTCAAAACTACGCCCGATATATTGAAGAAAGTTATTTAGTAATTCTTCTGAATCGCTTTTCTTATAAAATGAAAGAGCAGCTTAAATCGCCCAAAAAGATTTATGCGATTGATTTGGGATTGATTGCTGCCAAGTCATTTCAATTCTCACCTAATACCGGTCGGTTGATGGAGAATCTGGTCTTGGTCGAATTATTGAAAAAAGACTATAAACCCAATGAGAATGTTTTTTATTATAAGACCAGAAATCAAAAAGAAGTGGATTTTGTTTTGAAAGATAATCTCGAAATTAAAACTCTGATTCAGGTTCTTTATCAAACTGACGATTTAACGGTGGAAAAAAGAGAACTGAAAGCATTAGTGGAAGCAAGCCAAGAATTAAATTGCGAAGACTTATTAGTAATCACCTGGGATAAAGAAGGTGAAACGATGATTAAAAAGAAAAAAATAAAATTTATCCCACTCTGGAAATGGCTAAGCAGTAGTTATTAGCCTAAAGTTTCTCAAGTAGAAATATCAAATCGCAAAATGAATCAGAATCTTATTTGCTTAGGGTGCAACCGAAAAATCAGTGATTATGGAATAAAAAAGATGTAGTGGTGCAATTCATAGCACAACAATTTGAACAATTGAACCAGTTTGAACTATCTTTTCGACGCATCCCAAAATCAGTGATTGGTGGTTAGGGGTTATGGACTGGTTAAAATAAAACAAAATCCGTGATTAAAATATAGGGGTTATAGGGATAAATCCAAATAATGAGGGAGTATAGGAGGTAGCTTACCAGGTGACCTACGGGGCTACCTACTGGGCTGCTCCCGAGGTTACCTCCCAAGTTGCTCCCCGAGTCGCTTCCGAGGTTGCCTACGAAGTCGCTCCCTAACCTGCTCCCTAACCAGCTCCCGAAGCAACCTACGAGGCAACTTAGGAGGCAACCTACGGGGTAGCTTAGGGGACTGCCTACGGGGTCACCCCCTAAGCGATACCCCCTCCCTAATGGAAAATTAGCGTAACCGACGGACGACCAACACGATAGACGAAAAAATTGGTCGTTTTAAACTTGAAA
>JBDRUX010000128.1:0-3706 GCA_039801565.1 Caldifarciminota bacterium | reverse complement strand
TTTCATAACCTCTTACCGAAAAAATTCCCAAAGCACCACCTAATTGATATTGCCTTTTTACAACACTATCTCCGAAACCGGTGCCAAAATTTAAACGCAGCATTAAAACATTATGTCTACCTAAACCGATATACTCCGAATAACTTCCTATCAATTTGGTCAAGTTGTTTGTGCTACCGATATAACGATTGAAATTAACCAGGTTAAGCCAAAAATCTCTGCCGTCAACCGGACTGATTGAATAATGATATCGTTTAGCATTATTCGCCTCAAATTCCAAGCCCAGTCCCGACCCAATCTCGCTCGAGTGGCGATTGAACTCATAGTAAGGCATAAACCAATGATAAGAAAAAGTTGAATAAAAAGGAATATAACCATAGATACTAAAGCCTTGTTCCGTCCTTTCGTAGTAACTATAAAAACCAAACGGGTACTTTTGACTTAGATAAGATAAATAGATAAACGGATTTTTACTACTGGGTTGATAACTGACAGTCAAAATAATAATATGTTGGAAAAGAATATCAATTCCGGCGGTAAAAAAACCAAAACGGAAAGTGGTATCGTAATAAACTATCGGCAACCAAAACCTCGGCAAGATTGAGGCAAGTGGGTCATACTGATAAAGATTTCCCCGCACCGATTTCAGGATTGGCTCGACAAGGTCTTCACTCTTCGCCTCGCTCTTTTTCCAGGTGCTCGGTTTGAAATTGATGAAATGCACATCATAGCCTTTGTCCGAATAAAGTAAAAAAGCAATTCTTTTTCCATCCGGTGAAACTGTTGGGGCAAAGGCGCCGGTCATAACATCGGTGATTTGATAAATTTGCCGATATTCAAAAGAATAGGCATAAAGATTAAAAATTCCGGTCCGGTCCGAACTGAATAATAAATACTTACCATCCGGTGTCCAAGTTGGTGTAATGTCGGTAGCGGGGTCAAAGGTAAGGGGCATCTTCCAACCCGAAATCAAATCAATTACCAATATATCCTGATAACCGCCTTCCTGCCAAATCGCAAGGGCGATCTTTTTGCTGTCAGGGGAAAATTTGGGCTGCGAATATTGGGTGTGGTCTTCAGTCACCAATAGCGTTTCAATCTGGTTTGTCATCCGGTCGAATAGTAACAGCCGATTCTTACCCAAGCCATTTTCAACAAAGACAATTTTTTTCCCATCCGGCGCAAAGTCCGGATCGCGTGCCCTTTTATTTCGAGTAAGACGACGAACTTCCTTTGTAGTCAAGTTATAGAGAAAAATATCATCATAATCATAATAATTATTCACCAGATTGCGCTGACTGAATAAAAGCTCACTCCCATCCGGCGAAACGCTTAAAGATTTACCAATCACCCCTTTAACTAAAGTCTCAGTCTCTTTAGTTATCAGGTCAAGGGATTTAATAGCTGGCAATTGATTTGGATTATAAGAAATATAATAAATCTTCTCACCATATTTGGAAAATAGCGGCGCATACATCTCAAAACCAACCTTAGTGACTTGAGTTATTGCGGTTAAGGTATCAGTTTTGAAGGTCTGGCTGTCGGTTCTTATATTATTCTGCCAATTCCGCCACAAATTATAAAGATTTGACCCAAACACCTTGCGGGCAGAAAAATTGGCAAAGAAGGGCAAAAGACTTGAATTGTAATTAACATAGCGAACTAACCTTTCCTCACCAAACTGACCGGCTAAGAAAAAAAGGAACTGGCTACCATAAATGTAGGGTGCTTCGGCTCCGGGATATTTCCTTAATTCATAAGTTGTTGTCTGGTCAATCGGCAATAACCGATTAGCTAAGATATCGGCTTTTATCTTCATCCGATACTCAGGACTGATACCCCGACCAAATTGAGTGAATCGGGTCTCATTATAAATCGCATAACCTTCCAGTAACCAAAGGGGAGTTAAGGTATTGGGCACAACCATTCGTCCCAATAGCGTTCTTAAGAACCGGAAAAATCCGCCAACTTTATCCATCTGTAGCGTATGGGTATATTCGTGCAGGATAAGGGTACGAAACCAATCATCATAATTGGTCAAATCACCAGCCGGATGGGTCGGCATTACTGTAATTGTATTATGGGGAAATGGTATTGACCAACCTTGGGCATAATCATAAAAATCAGCGATTACCACATTCACCTTGCCTTTGGGCCTTTCACCGAAAATTGGAACAAGCAAGCTGTCTGTGGTCTCACAAGTCCAAGCAATCCTGCGTGCTAACTCCTCTTCTTCTTTATTTAGTCCAACTCGACTTGGGATATGGATAGCAAAATGTTCGGTCTCAAAGACAAACCAACTAAGTTTTGGGTCATATTCATAAAATGAAGGTAGGGAATTGAATCGTACCGATTTTGGCCAATGGTTATTAAAAGCATTGATGGTGAATAGCCAGATTAAGAATAAGTTCGTCATCAGTAACTTTCGTTTCCTGATTCAATCGGCTCGTCAGAAACGACCGGCTTTGGTTCAATTGCCAGCTGTAAACGCTTTACCAATATTGTCGCATAAGAACCTTTGGGAAGAAAGAAATTTAATTTTAATTTTAATTTGTTCGGATAGCGCTCATCCAACTCTGGCTCAATAACTTTAAGATTTTCTAAAAAAAATAGTGCGGTGCGGTCAAAGGGTTTTAAAAATATTCCGCGCACTCGGATTGGTAATTTCAAATCTTTTAAAACCAAGCCCTCCCGCCAAAGCACCTCATTGGTTATTCTTTCAATCTTTTCGCTTTTATAAACTGCCTTCGGACTCGGTGTCGGAATTAGCAGAGTTGCAAGATAATTTCTCATTTCATTTGGTAATTCACTATAAAATAAAAAGTTACCAGCCGAATATGGATAGGCATAAAGTTTTAATTTTAAGGAGCGCAAGAGACCGGCTAAAATTTCATTCCAAAGATAAGATTGATAAGCCACAATCAAAAGTTCCAGGATTGGTCGATTCATTTGTCGGATTGCGCCTTTAAAGTCGTTGGGCTTTTTGATTAGGTGATTAAGAATCGGCCGAAACTCTTTAACGGTCTTAATTGGTTCGACAACGCTTTTCAAAGTCTGCCAGTCGCCCCAATGGTTAGCGAAGAATTTTTTAAGTTCTCTGGTTTTGGAGTCGTCGAAGGCACTCGGTGTTGCCATATAAAGTTTTAAAGCCCCGTTGAAATGTTTCAGCAATAGTTTGTGGGTAAAAAAACCTTTTTTATGACGTATCGAACCGAATCGTTGCTCATCATAATAGTTGGGCAGACCATCCCGTTCAATCAATTTTAGCGTGGCTTTAACTTTCGTAATATCCGATTCGGTTAAGTCCCGTAATGTCAGAGAAAAAAAGTTACCTAAGAGATAATCACGAGTTACCGGGTGGTCAGATTTACCAAGATAGGTCAAAGAAAAATTCTCTTCTTGGATTTTATTTGGACCGTCACCAATTATTGAAACATATTGAATCGAATGGGCGTAGCGGTCTTTTAATCCAGCGTAACGGATTGTCACCAGACGATAGTTCCGTTTCAGATAGTCTATCAAATCCAGGGTTGACCAATTTCGCTTCTCTAAACGGTAAATTGAATATTGTCCTTGAGAAGTGATTTTTAAATTAATCTTTTCCTCAACCCGAAAATCTTCAGGGATGACTTTTATTTTCATTACAATAAAAATTTATCGAATTGGCTTGCCCCAAGAATTGCTGCACTGTCTTTTAATTTAGCTA
>JBDRUX010000127.1:0-3715 GCA_039801565.1 Caldifarciminota bacterium | reverse complement strand
TTGTGGCTGAGACAATAGCCGAAAGCAAAAAAATGCTGAAGAGGATAGGCAATAATCTTTTCCGTTGCGACAAAAGTCGAATCCTCTTTTCTTTAATAATTCTAAGGAGCCAAACTGTCTTCACCGATTTAAAATGTCATAAAACTTTAATGACCGATGAAACTCTTTTGAGATGAGAACGGGCTGAGATTAGTATGGATTTTGTTGTTATTTATCGCTTTGGCCAAGTTAAGACAGTCCAATTATCCTACCGTCTTTGTCAACATCAATTCGTTGGGCATTAGGTCTTTTGGCTAAACCGGGCATTAGCATTATCTCACCGGCTAAAGGCACTAGAAAACCTGCCCCAGCCGAGATATTAATATCAGTTATTGTAATCTTAAAATTTTCCGGGCGACCATAAAGTGTTGGGTCATCGGAAAGCGAACGATTCGTCTTGGCAATACAGATCGGCAATTTAGCTAACCCGATTTTCTCAATTCGTTTGATATCCTTTTCCGCTTTTGGGGTGAAGACAACCCGATTCGCCCCATAAATCTCAAATGCCACCTTTTCAATCTTCTTTTCGATTGAATCCTCTAAATCATAGATGGGCAAAGTTTCAGATTTTTCTTGCTCAACCACTTTAATGACGGTCTCCGCCAATGCTAAACCACCAGCGCCACCTTGTTCAAAGACTTTGGTCTCAACACAAGGGACATTGTAATTTTGGCAAAATTCTTTAATTAGTTCGATCTCTGCTTTCGTATCGGAATTAAAAATATTAAGGGCAACGACCGGCGGGATTTTGAATTTTTTGATATTTTCAATATGTTTTGCCAGATTGGGTAAACCGTTCTTCAGATGTTCAATCGTGCCTGAGTTTAAGTCTTTTTCATTAGCGCCGCCGTGTAATTTTAAAGCTCGAATAGTGGCAACAATCACACTGGCTGAAACTTTAAATCCAGCGACCCGGCAGACAATATCAACAAATTTTTCCGCACCCAAATCCGAACCAAAGCCAGCTTCGATAACTACATATTCGGATAACTTTAGTGCCATTTTGGTCGCAACGACACTATTGGTCCCATGAGCGATATTGGCAAAAGGTCCGGTATGGATAAAAGCCGGGGTATGTTCAATCGTCTGGACTAAATTCGGTTTGAGGGCATCTTTTAAGAGCGCAGCCATTGCCCCACAGACCCCTAAACTACCAGCTGATACTGGATTCCCTTTCATATCATAGGCGACTAAAATTCGGCACAGTCTATCTTTCAATTCTTCCAGTGAATTGGCTAAGGCTAAGATTGCCATAACTTCACTGGCGGCAGTGATAATGAAGCCATCTTCCCGGGCTGGACCATTCGTCTTGCCACCTAAACCGACCACAATATTTCTTAAACTGCGGTCATTCATATCCATTGTGCGTCGAAACATAATCTCCCGTTCATCAATATTTAACTCATTACCAAAATGGATATGGTTATCCAAGATTGCAGCTAAAAGATTATGAGCAGAGGCTACGGCATGGATATCACCAGTAAAATGGAGGTTAATATCTTCCATTGGTAAGACCTGGGCATAGCCACCACCAGCCGCACCACCTTTTATCCCAAAGACCGGACCTAAGGAAGGCTCACGCAGAGTGACGATAGACCGTTTGCCCAATCTATTCAAAGCCATACTCAAACCAATGGCAACTGTGGTCTTACCTTCACCCAAGGCAGTTGGAGTAATTGCTGTGACTAAGATTAGTTTGCCGGTGGGTTTGGATTCAATCTTTTCGAAGAGCCGAAGCGAAATTTTTGCCTTATACAGACCGCAGGGCAAAATAAAGTCATCATCAATGCCTAATTTTTTGGCAATATCAATTATTGGAAGCAATTTCGCTTCCTGAGCAATTTCAATATCTGTCTTCATAATCCGATTGACGCTGGACGACCATTCACTTCGTTCATTGGGACGAAGGACGATTATTTACAAAAGGTATCGGCTTTACGTTCCATCGTAATAAGCATAGCAAAGATATGTTCATATCGGTTATCCAGTCTTACAAATACTACATTATTAATATATCCGCATTTTAATGAAAATTCAAGCCAAGTTTGAGTTTCAGCTGCCTCTTGCTCAGCATCAGTTAATTTACTGATAAACATTGCCTTATATTTCCGTTTTCGCCACGCCTCGGCAATGTTAGTGCAAACTGACCTTGATGACCTTCGTATTTGGTCGGTTAAGGAATATTTTTCTTCTTTTGGAAACGTTTTAGTAATTTGAAATATTTCCATTGCTGTATCAAATGCAAGCCGATAAACTTCCAAATCCCTCACACTACTTATTCTTCTCGTCATTCGGTTTTCTTCCATCGTTCCTCCTTCTTAATCCTCCCTCATCCCTCGTCCATCTTCCATCATTTCTCATTTTTACAGTTCTTTTTTCAGTCGCAATGAATTAGTCACAACATTTATAGAGCTGGCTGCCATCGCAATTTCCGCTATTACCGGATGGAGTAGGCCAAGCATTGCTAAGGGAATGGCAATCACATTATAAAACAATGCCCAGAATAGATTCTGTTTTATCTTTTTAAAAGTCGCCTTAGATAGTTTAATTGCCGTAACCACACTGCTCAGATTACCCCGCACCAAGGTCACATCGCTGGCTTCAATTGCGATATCAGTGCCAGTGCCGATAGCAATACCAACATTGGCTTGGGTTAAAGCCGGCGCGTCGTTGATGCCATCACCCACCATCGCCACGATGCCATATTCTTTTTGTAATCGTTCAATCTCTTTTTGTTTATCGGCTGGTAAAACATTAGCTCTCACTTGGTCAATCCCCAATTCTTGAGCGATTGCCTTAGCGGTTCGCTCATTATCACCAGTCAACATAATTAACTTTAGTCCGAGTTTTTTCAAATCCTTTAAAGCCTCTTTTGAATCTTCTTTCAGTGCGTCGGCAATTGCGATGATTCCTGCCAATTTCTGATTAATCGCCACAAGGATTATCGTCTTTGCTTTCTTTTCTAATTCTTCAATTTTATCGGTTAAGAAAGAATATTCAATTCCTTTTTCTTCCAATAGAAAACGATTGCCAATTAAAACTTCTTTGCCATTGACTTTACCAATGATTCCCTTACCAGCAATCGCTTCCAAATTTTCTGGTTGGCTTAACTTAATATTTCTGGCTCGGGCGGATTCAATTATGGCTAAGGCTAATGGATGTTCTGAACCGGATTCGAGACTGGCAGAGTATTCTAATAATTCGGATTCGGTTAAATTGCTTGGAACAATATCAGTCACCTCGGGTCTGCCTTTGGTGATGGTTCCGGTCTTATCCAGGACTATCGCCTTAACTTCCTGCAAGGTCTGAATCGCCTCGCCCGACCGAAAAAGAATTCCTCTTTCGGCACCCAGCCCAGAACCGACCATTAAGGCAGTTGGTGTGGCTAATCCCAAAGCACAGGGACAGGCAATCACTAAAACCGCTACCGCAGCAAAGATTGCCAAAGAGATGGGCGACAATTCCGGCTTAACCCAAGGTAAGAATGATTGAGCCCAAAACAAGATCTTTACCAGATAAGGTGTGAATAGTAGCCAAATCGCAAAAGTTAGCAAGGCAATAACGATAACCACTGGAACAAACCGGGCGGTTATTTTATCAGCAAAAGCCTGAATCGGAATCTTTGAACCCTGACATTCTTCGACCAATTTTATCACTTGGGCAAGAAAGGTATCCT
>JBDRUX010000126.1:0-3911 GCA_039801565.1 Caldifarciminota bacterium | reverse complement strand
TTGTGAATACTTATTGATAAGATGTTTTGCTAATAAAACCGCATCGTCCTCTCTTTCGCGCAATGGTGGTAGTTCGATGGTAAGTACCGCTAACCGATAATAGAGGTCTTCCCGGAACCTGCCCTTTTTTACTTCTTCCTTCAAATCGCGATTGGTTGCGGCAATAATCCTTGTATCAATTTTGCGCGGTTCGGTTTCACCCAGCCGGCGAATCTCGCCCTCTTGTAAAAAACGTAAAAGTTTGGCTTGGGTAGCAGATGGTATATCAAAGACTTCGTCTAAGAATAAAGTACCGCCATCCGCTTCTTCCATCAAGCCTTTTTTGTCGTAAAGCGCCCCGGTAAAACTTCCCTTCTTATAGCCAAACAGTTCTGATTCCAACAAAGTCTCGGGTAATGAACCGCAATAGATTGGCACAATCTTCTTGTTGGCCCGCCGGCTCGAATAATGGATTGCCTTAGCCACTAATTCCTTACCGGTGCCGGATTCACCCTGAATTAAAACATTGACATCAGTTGCGGCAACTTTTTTTAAAAGCGCAAAAAGTTCTAACATCTTTTTGCTTTGTCCAATAATGTTTTCAAAACTAAAGTCGCGGGTCAATTCATTACGGAGATAAATATTTTCGCTTAAAAGCATCTCCCGCAGTTGGGCATTCTCGATTGCGATGGCAGCCAAATGAGAAAACGCCACCAAGAAATCTAAATCCGCCTGGCTAAAGACACCACTGCGCGATAGCGAATCACAATAGATTGCACCAATCAGTTGTTCCCGACTGACCAGGGGACAGGCTAAAACCGATTTTATTTGAGAAAAAATAACACTTTCTTTAGCGGCAAAAGTTTCGTCTTCCAATGCACTATGGAGTAAGATCGGCGTCTTGGCTGTTATGACATTTTCTAAAATACTTTTCGAGATCCGTTTGATATCTTCTAAGTTGCCAGTCGGTTCGCGGGCTACCACCGGCACAAATCCTTCTTTTTGTTTTAATACGATAATACCCCGTTCGGCATGCAATGTCTCCAAAACCAAGTCCATTATCTTTTCTAATAACACCTTATAATCGGGAATCGAATTGATAATAGTGGCAATATGGTGTAAAATTTCTAATCGTTCCTTAGATAAATTGGTTATTTCGTTCATCGGCTTTGGACGAAAAATACTCCCGGAGCTGATTTTGCCCAATTGCCATAACTGTCCCGAACCCCAATCTGCCAATAGTGGAAACCATCAATTAATGAATCGGTTACTAAAAAAGAAGAATCACCAGCCGGGATGTTCTCATAGCGGTAACAAAGCACCGGTGGTAACGGCGTTGGAACATAATAGATTTCGCAAAAGAAAGAATGATTAAAAAGATAATTGGCCGAACGCCACCGTAAAATCGGATAGGGTGAAACAACTTCGCCTCCCGCCGGCGTAACTGTCTCCAAAGTATTATCTCTAATCACTCGAATCAATTGACAAGGCGCCATCGTAACTTTGTTGCCGAATCGGTCAATGACTTGTAATATGATATCACGTCCCACAATATTATCTAAATTTTCTGACAAATTCGTTTCCAGAAAAGAATTGGTATAAAAGTTAGCAGATTGAAAGAATAAAGGCAAGGTATCGGGCAATCCATCGATTGTGGCAAAGACGGTAGTGATATCACCTTGTCCCTCATCATCAGTAATTTCGCTGTTAATCACTAAGACTGTGGAATCGTACGGCGGATAACTTAAAAGGCAATAATAAGAAGTCACCTCGGTCGTGAGAAATTTGGGCAGGGCCTCTAAAATAAAGTTTAATGTTTCGGGTTTATAAACTTTAAGCAAGACCTGGCTCGACTCGGTGACAAACCCATCTTTTTCCGCGATTACTAAAACGCTCTCGGCTGGACAGTCAGGAATCTCATAACTACCGCTATCGTTTGTAAAAGTCTGAAGGGAAAGTGGGCTTTTAGCCAAAGGCAACAGGGTTATCTTGGCACCACTGACTGGTATCATAATTCGGTTCTTGCAGGTTCCACTAATTTGGGTTCGATTGGTATAGAAATCCGATTTTGGGTCATAAGGATTATCGCGTTCGGGTGAGCAAGCAAAAAATAAAATCGGTAGTAATAATTTCAACCACTTTCCCACAATTTATTATAAAAACCACTTTTAAATTGTCAATGCTGCACACCGACTTAGATTTCGTTTAATCAAAAATATCTTGACATTTTCGAAAATTTAAATAAAATACCAAACTATGGATAAACGCGGATGGACACGGATAGGGGAAAAGAATATCGGCGTGTATCCTCGGTTAAGAATTCGGCGACTGGCAGAATAAATAGAAAGGAGTAAAATGATGTTAAATCGAACTAACCGAATTATCTTAATTTTGATTTCTATTCCTATCGCTTTCTGGCTCGGATGTGCTCAAAAAAAGACCGAGAAAATTAAAAAAGGCCCCCATCCATTAAAATTATCCGATTTGCCCAAACCGGTAAGAGTCACTGTTGAAAAGTTAACAATGGGTGGTGTGATTAAAAAGATTGACAAAGAGATTGAAGAAGGTCGTTTGATTTTTGATATTGAGGCACGGGTTAATAATAAAGATGTCGAATACGATATAGCCGAAAACGGGACTATCATCACTTGGGAAGAAAGTATTCCTCTTGACTCGCTACCGGAAGCGGTTCGGATGGCGGTCGAAAACTATTTTGTAACAACCCAAGGACTAAAAGCCCATAGAGAAATTGAAAAGAATGTCACCTTCTATGAAGTGGAAGGTAAGAAAGATGGTCAAAAAGTAACTCTAAAATTATCCGAGGCTGGCCAAATTCTCGAAACCGAATAAACCAAAGAGATAATAGCAGGCGACTCATCACAAAAATAGGTCGAGATGATTTACGATATGATAATGAAGTTAGCAACCAGACCAAAAAGTTTTTGGTTGTGAAATAGGTGAACGATTTAAACAATTGAACTATTCTTTAACGACCAGCAAAAATCACTGATTGGTGAAATAACGGGTCGGTATCAGGGGTGGTCCCTAAGTAACTCCCTAACCGGCCTCATAAACCACTACGGAAGCAACCAGTCGGGAAAGATTAACTCCGTAATCTTGCCCATACCAAAACAACTATGGAAATTAATTCCCCATAAAAATTTCACACCCCCTACCTAATTTTAAATAGGTCCTAACAGATTCTTATGTCTAACTACTTGATAAATTTAATAGTTATAAATTTATGAACCATTAAAATTTTGCTTGACATTTTTTTTTTTATAAAATGGGAAATTATGAGTGAGTCGGTTTGTCGGTTAAAATTGTGCTGGTTAGGTATAGGTAGCAAGTTCCAAGTCTTCGTCTACGACTGTCAAAAAAGGTTGTTTTGTCGTCAAACCAGCGGAATAATCTTGCGTCACAAGAAAAACCCTCACTCATAATAAAAAAGGAGGCGTTATGCAGCCAAAACATTTTAAGGGCTTTATTTTTTTAGCCCTACTTCTAATATTCGCCCCACTCTTTGCTGATACCTTAAATCTTCCCATCGGACAGGTTATGGTTACAAGAAGCGGTGTCGTTTCTCGGATTCGGGTTAGTTTTGATGTCTCTTGTTTAAGGGATTGTCAGGTAGATTATGCTGAGATTCTAATTCCCCATTTTCTAACCCAAGGTGCGATAACAATTGAGGGTTGGCGATTAAGGTCGAATAACTTAGATGATTATGATACGACTTATCATTCCCGCTATGTTACGGATGCTGAGGTGCGGTTACCGGTTGTCTTAGATATTACCGAGTTTATCAAGCATTGGCTGGCGAATGGCAATAATTTTGGGATTCTCTTAAAACGACCTTATTATGAAGGTGGTGGTTTTCGGGGCGAATTGCAAGCCTTAAGGAATGCCTTGACCAATGCCAGAGTCAGGGTATT
>JBDRUX010000125.1:0-4093 GCA_039801565.1 Caldifarciminota bacterium | reverse complement strand
TCTTTATCTTTCTGGCGGCTAATCGCAATATAAGTCTCATAACCCATTCTCTTAAAGATTTGGGGTAAAAGTTCCCAAAGACCATAATGGAATGAAACAACAACCGCGCTTTCGCTATTTTCGAATATACTATTTAATATATTTTCCCCTGAAATCGCTATTTTGTCAAGGATTTTTTTGTTGTCCATCATTTTAAGCATAACCCCAAAATTTTCACCTAACCTTTTACTCAATTTCAGCCAAAACCATTTACCATTTTTTAAGTTACTAAATACTTTTTGATAATTAATTTTAATTTCGGTGCGGTAATCTTTTCGCCATAAGAGGTAACTAAAGATGATGAATCGGCAGAGAAAAATAGCAAGGTTTAGTGGTAACTTTTTAACTAATTTAAAAAAAACGCTCTTGATATTCATAACTTGCCTTGATGAAGGCGGTAAAAAGCGGATGGGGTCTCAGTGGTCGCGACTTGAATTCTGGATGAAATTGCGTCGCAATGAAAAATGGGTGTTCTTTAAGTTCGATAATTTCGGTTAGCATGCCATTGGGAGAGGTACCGCTGGCAACCAATCCACATTTTAGTAATCGGGGAAGGTATTTCGGATTGACTTCGTAACGGTGGCGATGCCGTTCCCATATCTTACTTTTGCCATAAATTTCATAGGCTTTCGTCTTAGGCAAAAGCACGGTTGGATAAGCCCCTAATCGCATCGTTCCACCCTTTTTCCGCATTCGGCGTTGCCCAGGTAAAAGGTCAATAACCGGAAATTTCGTATGAGGGTCAAACTCAGTGGAATTGGCGTCACGCATCTGACAGACATTGCGAGCAAACTCAATCACCGCACACTGTAAACCAACACAAAGTCCAAGGAATGGCATATTATGTTTCCGAGCATAGGCTATAGCTTCCGCTTTACCTTCCATCCCTCGCATTCCAAAACCACCAGGAACCACTAAACCCTGAATTCCTCGAAGTTTTGTCGCCACGGTTTCGGGTTTAACCTCCTCGGCTTCAATCCAATGAATATTGGCACGAAGATTACAAGCAGTAGCAGCATGATAGACCGCCTCGATAACACTTTTATAGGCATCAGGCATCGTCACATACTTACCGCAGATACCAATCTCCACAGTTCCTTTGGGTTGCTTCGCCTTGAGGATAAATTTCTGCCAATCCGACAAATCGGGCTCTTTCACTTTCAGACCTAAAAGTTGTGTAATTAACCAGTCAAGATTCTGCTGGTGAAAGATTAGTGGAATTTCGTAAATATTTTCCGTATCGAGTGCCTCAATCACCGCTTCCTTTGCAACATTGCAAAATAGGGCTATCTTCTCTTTTGCCTCCAAGGGCAAAGGCGATTGGGTTCGACATAATATGATATCGGGTTGGATACCAATCTCGCGTAACTCTTTTACCGAATGCTGGGTCGGTTTTGTTTTATATTCGTGAGATGCCGGAATATAGGGGATTAAAGTGAGATGAATATAGAGCACATTTTCTTTACCTTCTTCTAATCGCATTTGTCGTGCTGCCTCCAAAAAAGGCAAACCCTCGATATCACCGACCGTGCCACCAATTTCCGTAATTACTACCGTTTCTGTGTTAGCCAATTTTCTAATTCGCTCCTTTATCTCACCGGTAATATGCGGTACTACCTGAATTGTCCCACCTAAGAACACCCCTTGGCGTTCCTTTTCAATTACCGACTGATAGATTTGACCAGCAGTGAGATTGTTATCCTTTGACAAGTCCTCATCAATGAATCGTTCGTAATGACCCAAGTCTAAATCGGTCTCGGCTCCATCCTCGGTCACAAAAACCTCACCGTGTTGATAGGGATTCATCGTTCCCGGGTCAACATTAATGTAAGGGTCAAATTTTTGAAGGCTAACTTTTAAACCCCGACTTTTGAGTAATAACCCGATAGAGGCGGTGGCGATACCTTTGCCCAATGACGAGACCACGCCACCGGTAACAAAGATATACTTCGCCATTGGACAAAGTTTACTCGGAACTATTTATTAAGTCAAGTTGGTTCCGTTTGGGTTGGCATTAAACTATTTAAACGATTTGAACAATGTTGAACTATTTAAGCGACTTGAACAATTTAATTTATTGGGTATAGGCTTGGGTTAAGATTCCGGTTCGTTCTTGAATAGTTTGAGCGATTCTTGCTAATTGCTCTTTACTCAACATCTTCACCGAAGCTGTGGCAACCGGTCGGTCAGTCGAATAGATTTGGATTGCGGCTGGTTTAATTGTTTTAATTGCCAAAAGGTATTGCTCAAACGGCTCAGCGGTAAAGTTTTGCACCGCGCCGTTTACCAAGACAGTTTGAATGGTAATCTTAAACCGACGGGCAAGACGCTGCAGTCCATTGATAATTTCATTAAGTTTTACTTCGGGCGCCGGGCGATTTAGGCTTTGAAAGGTTTGCTCATGACCACAGTCCAATTTGAAAATCGGAAACTCAATTGAGACAATCGAATCCGTGATATCAGTCAATCCAACTAAAGAGGAGTTTGAAAGCAGGGTTAGAGTAACATTTGGTCGAAGTTTCTCTTTGAGGGCTTTGATGCTCTCGGCCAATTCGGCAAATTGGGGATGCAGCATTGGCTCGCCATTACCGGAAAAAGTGAGATATTCAAAACCAACCTCGCTCTTTAATGCCTTCTCCACTTCCGAAAGGACTGTTGCTACCGAAGGGAATTGGATAGTATTGGGTTTAACTGTCTTAATCTTGGTTGGTCCATAGTGGCAATAGATGCAATCAAAACTACAGACCTTATCGTCGCAAGGCAGCAGATTAATTCCTAACGACCGCCCTAATCTTTTGGATTTGACCGGGCCATAAATTATCCCTTTTTGGAGTGGCAGGCTCATTCGTCAGTAATGATAACGACCTGACACCGCTCGAGTAATTTCAGATTCCGTTGTGATTGATGCATTCGTTGGGCATCACTATTGGTGATAACGATATCGCTATTAGTTCTGCCACTGGTGCGAAGGGCATCAATCCGTAAAGGATTCGCCCCAACCCGTTCCGAACGGAAAGCCTCGGCAATCGTCTTAACATAACTGACCAGTCCCAATTCCTGGGCATAATTACTCTGGACAAAACTCAAACCGTATACCTCTTTACCATCCTCATTGAGAATCTTTGGGAATAGGGCTTTGGTCAATTTTAAACCCCTGGCATCAATGATAAAACCAGTATAATTGGTAGTTGGTTCGAGTTCCTGGGGAATAAGTGTTACACCCTCTGGTATTTCGAGGGTATCGGGCCAAGGTCGTTTACAGATTGGACAACATAACGGTACTAACGGGACACCCCCGCCAGTCTTGGGCAAAAGCGTTGATAGGATTGTGCCGGTGAGGGTTACTTCATACTCTGCCAATACTGAGCCATCGGAGAGGAATTTAGTTTCGACCGGTCGGGCGAGGATGGGATTTCGTTCAAACCGCCGGGCAATGCGGGGATTCATTGTCAGATATTCGCTTACTGTAAAATCGCCATCAAAAGCCAGATTCCAAATCATTTCGCGGATTTTTAGGGCAAGGTCAACATTTTCTACCATACCTTGTGTGGTTGCGACATCTTGGATTTTGACCACCCAGCGACTAAAATCAACCGAATCAGTTATCGCCCAACCAATCGTTAGAAAGAATAACGAAAGGTTAATTAAAAATTTTTTCATTTCGCCTCACATTTCTAAGCGGACGACGGGACTCGAACCCGCGATCACTGGCTTGGGAAGCCAGCACTCTACCAACTGAGCTACGTCCGCAATAATAACACACTTTAAGTCGTAATTCACCATTTGTCAATAGCCACTTAAATCCCGAATAAAGCCAGAATACCGATAAAGGTCTGAGCAGTAAGGAACCCTAAAGCCAAAATATTAAGCCAGAAATGCCATTTCAAAAGACCTGAAAAGCGCTTACGATTCCTAATACCAATCTCACTAAAAACAATGCCCAATGCCACCAATATGATAATAATTATCCCAATTGGCTGATGGGCGGTCAATTTGAGATTGAAATTATGGGCTTTTAGACTATTGTTAATAATCTTTCCCCAAATTGCACCCA
>JBDRUX010000124.1:0-4132 GCA_039801565.1 Caldifarciminota bacterium | reverse complement strand
ATTGCTGGTGTGAAGTATCGGAATGGTATTGAAATCAAGGCACGAAAGGAAACTGCTTAATGGTGGTCAAAAAATTTCCACAAACATTGACAGAAGCTCCAAGTCCCTATACCATACCCCCACCCGAAGCGGAATTTGATATAAGACATTTAAAATATCATATACTTAAAAGAAATTTTGGTTCGATTTTTGTGTTAGTTTTAACTAACCTTTTGTGATGTTAATTTTTTCTCAAGAAGTGGCTAAAAAGTTCGACGCAGTCGACCCTGAAACAAGTTCAAGGTTTCTCTTTTCTTGCAAAGTCCGATTCGGATAGCTTAAGGCGTTGCGAAAAAAGGCTTATTTGACCCACATAAAATGTTGGGTTGAAGAAAGATCGGCTGAGGATACCTGCTAAAAGTAAAAGGTTTCATATTCAAACATTGACAATTAGTTTCTTTTATTTATCATTTCCGAAATAAAAAAATAACCGAAAGGATTAATAATTACTGGAGGTAAATTGATTGATTTCCTTGAGCCTTTTTTAAGTGATTTCACTGAAGTTGACTATGGTGAGATTCGTTTTCACGAGCGAATCCAAAATTCAATTGCAATCAGAAGAGGCGAATTAGAGACCGCTAAAGCGACCAATTATGCCGGTGTTGCAGTTAGAGTCTTATATCAAGGTGGCTGGGGATTTTCTTCGACCAACCGAGTCGAACCGAACGAACTGAAAAGAGCGATTAGCGATGCTGTGAAAGCGGCTAAGGTATCAAGTGCTGGCAAGAAATCAAAAGCAGTAAAATTAGCCCAAGCCAATTTAGCCAGAGGTAAATTCTCACCACCAATCAATGACCCATTAACCAATCATAGCTTCGAAGAAAAATTAGAACTGGTACTTAATACCGAAGCCAAAGTAAGGCAAGCCGCGTCAATAATCCAATCCGCTTTGGTCGTATATAATGAAACATTAGACAAAAAATATATTCTTACTACGGATGGTGCCCGAGCCGAAATTTATGATTCAAAACCCGAGTTTCTGGTTTTTGCCGTAGCATCTGACGGTAAGGATTATGTCCAATCCTATGAAGCAATCGGCACCACCGGTGGCTTTAAGGATTTATTCAGCAAAAAAAGACCTGAAGATATGATTGAAAAAGTTGTAAAACGGGCTGAACAACTCTTAAAAGCTCCCTATCCTAAAGGCGAACGGGCTACCGTAATTCTCGATCCAGGGATTGTCGGATTAATTTCCCACGAAGCGATTGGTCATACCGTCGAAGCCGATTTTGTCTTATCCGGGGCAATCACCAAGGATAAACTTAACCAAAGGGTTGCCAGCGAACTGGTAACAATGTTCGATTCCGGACCTGAACCAAATGCCGCTGGTAGCTTATTGGTTGACGATGAAGGTGTGCTAACCGAAAAAACCATAATCATTGATAAAGGTATTCTCAAATCATATTTACATAATCGGGAAACTGCTGCTAAGATGAATGCTAAACCAACTGGTAATGCCCGGGCTTGGGAGTATTCGGACGAACCTTTAATCCGGATGCGCAATACCGGAATTGAACCAGGAGCTAAGGATTTAGCAGAGATGATTTCGGAAGTAAAATATGGTTATCTCTTAAAAAATGCTGGTGGTGGACAGGCCGATGCCAATGCCGAGTTTATGTTTCAAGTCCAAGAAGCTTATCAGATTAAAAATGGTAAGATTGGCGAATTATTACGAGATGTGACAATTAGTGGCCAGGCATTCGATGTCTTACTCAGTGTCGATGCGGTTAGTAAAGATTTTGCCTGGGATATGGGTTATGGCCATTGTGGTAAAATGCAACCAGCCAAAGTGGATGGGGGCGGTCCTTACCTACGCTGCCAAGCAATTGTCGGTGGAAGGCAAAAATGATCGAATTGGGTGAGATTGCAGTAAAGAAGGCATTGGAATTAGGTGCGGATGAGGCCGAAGCATATCTCATTCAAGGTAAAGAGTTCAATGTCACAATTGAGAGTAATGATATAAAATTGGCAAAGAGCCAGACAAAAGATGGTATTGGTATTCGGGTCTTTAAAAATAAAAGTTTAGGATTTGCCTCGGTCAATGTCTTAAACGAAGCAAAAGTTATGGAAGCAGTGACGAATGCGGTTCGCCTCGCCCAATTAACCCCACAAGATAAATACAACCAATTACCAATGCCAACACCGCTAACTAAAGTCGAAGGAATTTACGACCCCGAGGCAGAAAAAATTGAAATGGACTTTGCCTTAGCTAATGCCACTAAGTTGTTAAAAACGGTGCAGGATTATGATAAACGAATTTCGGTTGATTCCGGAGTATTTAATACCTCGGTCTATGAAACAGCCGTGGTCAATTCTAAGGGAATAAAAGTTAATGAAAAACAGAGCAGTTTTAGTTACTTTATTATGGGTATGGCGACTGATAAAGCCGAAGTCTCCAGTTTTCAATATGAATTTGATGCCACCCACCAAGTGCAAGAAGTGCAAGTAGAGAAAGTGGCATTAGAGTTTGCAAAAAAAGTGATTAATTCATTAGGAGCAAGTAAATGGGAAAGTTTTAAAGGCGCGGTCATTTTAGACCCCGATGTTGTTAGTGAATTGTTAGGAGTGATTATCTATTCGGTCAATGCCAATAATGTTCAGAAAGGGATGAGCAAATTTGCCCAACGTCTAAACCAGAAAGTTGCCATTAGTGATTTGACCATTGAAGATAATGGCTTATTAAAAGGTGGTAATGGCTCAAGTTCATTCGACCGAGAAGGGGTAGCCAGAAAACCAATTAAGATTATTGACGAAGGTGTCTTGTCATCTTTTCTTTATAACTCCTATACTGCAAATAAAGAAAATCGAAGTTCAACTGGTCATGCGGCTGGTGGCACGCGCGGTGTGCCGGCAATTGGACCAACCAATATAATTGTGAACCCAGGCATTAAAACCAAGAATGAATTAATTAAGGAAGTAAAAAAAGGGATTTTAGTCACCCGACTTTCCTGTTTTCCCAATCCAATCAGCGGTGATTTTTCTGGTGTGGTTAAAGGTGGCTTCCGTATCGAAGATGGTATGATTGGAAAACCATTAATTGAAACGATGATTGCCGGCAATGTCTTTGAGTTGCTAAATCAAATCTCCGGAATATCCAAAGAGCAAAAAAGAATCTTTACTTTTATCTTACCTTGGTTTAAAATCGAAGACATCTCAATAACGAGTGGAAAATGATTCGGTCCACCTTAGCCGATTTTTTGGAAGGAATTAAATTAGAAGAACCAAGGTTCTTGCGCAATTTAGTGATTTATCCTCTCTCCAATGGTGGTAAAACTAATCTGAAAATAAAAGTTTTGGATGAGGCTTTAAAAAATAACGATGTTTTGATTTCGGAATTAGACAGTGCCCGAATTGAGCAAGTTAGTTTTCAAAATCGCTCCGACTATCAGGTTTTTGTCTTAGATGGTGAAGAAATAACTGGCGCCTGGCAGAACCGGATTACTACCACCGCCGCATATATTGACGCTAAAAGCGAGGTGCTTTTACCAACAAGTTGTGTTGAACAAGGTCGTTGGGGTGGAAAATACCAATTCACTTTAGCGAATACTTGTTCTTACCCATCATTACGTGCCATCTTGTGCAAAGATGTGACCAATTCTTTAATTAAGACAAGGACCTTTCAAGCCAACCAAGAGCGGATTTGGCAAAGTGTTAGTCATAAACTCAATTCCCTTAAAGTCCAGTCTAAGACATCCTCAATGCATGATATCTTTAGCCGACTGGAAGAAGAACTTAGTCGGTTTTCCGAAAATGCCTCAGCACTCAACCAGTTTACTGGGGTTGTTGCAGTATGTGGCGAGAGGATTCTCTGCCTTGATTTATTCGGCTATCAGAACATTTTTACGCATTTGCTACCGAAACTTTTAACCAGTTATGGTCTCGACGCCTTAGAGAAGATGTTGACACTGAGCCCTTTGCCAACTAAAAGAGTAAGGGAATTTTTGAATCAATTAAAAGAAGTTCCAACCCAACGCTTTCCATCAGTGGGATTAGGTGAAGAGGTGCGATTTCAAACCGATAAACTATTGGGCCGCGCCTTAATTTTCGGTGAGAATTTATTGCACCTCGCCGCTTTTCCGAAACAAAATTAATT
>JBDRUX010000123.1:0-4446 GCA_039801565.1 Caldifarciminota bacterium | reverse complement strand
AAAGATGGTTACCCGAAACTTACGGAATATTGATAAGACTAAGCGTTTATCGGATAATAGGTCCGGAATGCATCGTTACGATTGTCAACAAAACGGCTTGGATTTTAACTTTTTCCCCGTTCCATTCAGAACCTCGGCAAAAATTGACCAGAAAGTAATAATTTGGAGTGGGGTTCTAAATTTTTGGTTTGTAAGTTGTTTAACAAAAGATAGTTATAAACGAAGGGTCCGAAAGGATACAGTCCGGCGCCGGGACTAAAACCAAAATCCTCAAGGCCTCCGTGAGGTTCTCTGGGTCCGAAAGGATACAGTCCGGCGCCGGGACTAAAACTTTAACGTCTTGTCAGCCCGACGGTCCTTTCTTCTGTCCGAAAGGATACAGTCCGGCGCCGGGACTAAAACACAACCCGCCATTTCGTCGACGAGCTTTTTGTCCGAAAGGATACAGTCCGGCGCCGGGACTAAAACATTTTTCCTTTTCCCATGTCCATGTTTTTATGCGGTCCGAAAGGATACAGTCCGGCGCCGGGACTAAAACCCGTCACTGCTGTCGTTCAAAGCGGTTTTAAGATTAGGTCCGAAAGGATACAGTCCGGCGCCGGGACTAAAACTCTTTTTTGCCTCATTATCTCCTCCTATTCAGTCCGAAAGGATACAGTCCGGCGCCCCGCTACCCTTAGGCACACCCTGATGGAAAATTAGTTATAAATTGGACAGAACAGAAAAATTCACCCAATTCCATCCCTCTTGCCCAAATCAAATCTTTTTGGTATAGTAATAAGATGAATTCCTTTTCAAAACTGAGATGGTATCGTCTGCAGGTCACATTGGTTAATATCCGAACCGCAAAGACAATGACCGCTCATCCAATTTCAACAATCCAGGCAATTGTAAAAGGTGTTACGACCTTAGCTGGGCTGTCCACTTATTGCCCACCGCTTACCGCTAAAGAGAAGAAAAATGAAATCCAAAAACCAGAAGCATCGCCAATTTTCTTCCATATCAAAAATAAGCACTATACCTTTAAACTTTATGAATCAGTTCAAATCCCTTTAGAAATTTTCTTTGTGCGGATGGATTTGCCAGTTGTAAATTACTGGGTTGAGACCTTTCAAAATTATCTCAACGACCCAGCCACCGGAAAGAATTTTGATATTGTCAATCTCGGTGCTGTCGAAGAAAGGAATTTTAAAATACTTTGTGATGAATTTGCTAGCATCGAGCCTGAAGATGAAATCACTTTAGAATTCTTAACCCCTTTTCCTTTCAAGCCAGCGAAAGAGAAGCAGAGAACCTTTATTGATAAAATTACCTTTATCCGTTCGTTTGAGCAGCGATTTAGCCGTTTATTCGGCAAGGAAATTACCTACCAGAGCCAAAGCGATAATTTTTCCCTGCTGCCTTATTACTGGAATTATACCGAAATCAAACACCAAGCGAAATCCCAACCCGGGATTCAATACATTAATGGCTGTGTTGGTAAACTTTATATCAAAGGTTCATTTCAAGATTTGTTGCCTTTTCTGATTTTAGGTTCAGAACTTCACACCGGTAGTAAAATCTCTTACAGTCAGGGTTATTATCGCCTTTATCTCAAATCGTTACCGTTTTTTGCTAATTATTTCCCAAATCAAAAAGCAATTCAGGTGGTTCTGCGGGATGTTAATGAAAATTACGACAGCGCCGTAACGTCATTAGCCGAAACCGAAAAAATGGAATTCAACGAAGAGGAATATGCGAAAAATCTTGAGCAGGAACTTAAGGCAGAGCGATATGAGCCAACCCCAAACCGCGCCTTTCGGATTAAGAAAAAAGGTGCCGGTGACCGTATCGTCGAGCAGTTATCATTCAAAGATTTAGTGGTCCAGCAGTATCTGTTACGGACAATCAAGCCGATTTTCGAGCGGTTCTTTGAACCCGAATCAATCGGTTTTCGCAAAGGTTTGTCACGAGAAAAGGCAATCGCCTTAGTCAAGCAAGCGATTAAAGATGGCTTTCAATATGTGATTGAATCGGACATCGCCGACTTCTTTCCTTCGGTAGACTTAAATATTCTAAATTGCTTACTCGAATTTTACTTACCTAAGTACGACACGGTTTTAAAAAATCTTTTATCAAAATCAATTCGTAATGGTTATGTGCTGGATGGCAAATTCTACCCCCGTAGTAAGGGGTTAGCCCAGGGCAGTCCTTTGTCACCAATTCTTGCCAATTTGTACCTTGATTCGTTTGACGAGAAAACCCAGCAATGGCAAGTGCGCCTGATAAGATATGCCGATGATTTTGTGATTCTGGCGAAAACCCGGCAAGAAGCCGAAACAGTTCTATCGAAAAGCGAATCCTATCTTTCCGAACTTGGCTTGAAACTCAATCTCAGGAAAACCGCCATTAAGCCGATAAAGCAAGGGTTTCAATTCTTAGGCATTCGGTTTGAAAAATCGGAGGTCGTGGTTGAACCAGAGCAAGAATTTAAACGATGGAAAAAACCACTTTATATCACCGAACCGTATCTTTACCTTTCGGTCAATGGCGCTGCGATAAATATTTGTCGGAATCGAGCAGTGATTGAAACGATACCTTTGATACGAATCAGCGAGATTATGATAATGGAGAAGTCAGTTTTTTCCACCGCCCTGATTCGGAAATGCACTGAATTCAAGATTCCTTTAACGATAACCTTAAATACCGGCTATTACATCACAACAGTCAAACCCGATTCCAAACAATACTATGACATTGTCGGCGAGCATTGTCGAAAATATTACGGGCTATCCGATACCGAACTATTGTGCTTAGCAAAGGAATTTGCCATCGGCAAGATTAAGAATTACATCGCCTTATTTAAACAAAAATACGAGCCGGGGAAAAATCTATTCATCAACGAACTGGCAGAAATAATCGCCAAGATTAATCAAGCGAGTAGTTTGGATGAGGTGCGGGGGTTAGAAGGTTCGACCCAGAAAAAGATTTACCAGCAGTTAAATATTTTGATTGACAATCCGGCTTTTCTGATTCGGAAACGAGAACGGAGTTCACCGGACCGCATCAATTCTTTATTGAATTTCGGCTATTACCTCTTATTTGCTCGAATCAATGCCACACTCCACTCAATTGGTTTAAATCCTTATCTTGGTTTCTTGCATAGTCCAAGTGATGATTATGAATCATTGGCTTATGACATAGCCGAACTCTTCCGACCCCAAATTGACCGGTTCATTATTCGGCTGGTGAATCTAAAGATAATCGGGAAAGATGACTTTACCGAGACCAAAGACGGCGATTACCTGAAACGAGAAGCGGTGAAGAAATTTATTGACCAGTTTGAAGCTGAGATGAATCGCAAGACCGCAAAAAATACCCTTTCCCTACAAGAAAATATCTATGTTCAGGCAAGGGTAATTAAGAAATGGGTTATGGAAAACGGTTCGCTTTCATTCTACCACTGGCAGACTTGATGAGAAACACGGATTAAGCGGATTGAAATAAATCGGTGAAAATCAGAGTAATCTGTGGTTAAAACTCTTCTCTGTGGTTTCTGTATGTTCTTATGAAAGGTATTGCTGATTATGCGGTAGTTTATGATATAACCTCAGATGCGGAACGGGCAAGAGTTGACCGGGTTTTGAAGGGTTTTGGGTTTCGGGTTCAGAAGAGTGTCTTCGAATGCCGGTTGAATAAACGGAGTAGAGACAAACTAATTGAAAAATTATCCGACTTACATCTAACAACCGGATTCATCAAAGTCTATCGCTTAGAATATTCCAGTAAGCAAGTTGTGATTGGCAAACCGAAAAAGAAAAGTATTGACAATGGCTATGCGTTTATTATATAATTTAGGGAGTGATGAGTATGTTAAGTTTGTAGCGGACTATGGCGATTTACCATTTTCTGGATAGTTCATTTAGAACCTCAGTGAAAATTGACCAAAATACTGCACTTTTGGGTGAGGTTCTGAATTTTCGGCTTATAAGTTCTTTAATAACTGGTAGTTATAAACGAAGGGGCCGGAAGCGGCATCTGGGACGTCTCAGACTGAAACTTTGTGCTTCTTCTGGTGGTGGCTTTTCCGTGTGGCCGGAAGCGGCATCTGGGACGTCTCAGACTGAAACTTTTTAGCGGTCGGAGAAGGAGAAAGTGCCAAACGGCCGGAAGCGGCCTCTGGGACGTCTCAGACTGAAACGGAAATCCACCCGAAGAAGCCAAATCAAATGTAAAGTCGGAAGCGGCATCTGGGATGTCTCAGACTGAAACTTTTTTACAGATGGCAAGGCAATGGAGCCCTAGTGTCCGGAAGGACATTCCCGGTGCCGGGGACTGAAAAATTTCCATTTCTCATAATTCTCTCTTCAAACTGAAATTTTAAAACAATATGAAATAATGGAACTGAAGTTAGAAATTGAAACTCCTGCCTACGAGCCAATCCCCCAGGTAGCCTACGGGGTAGCC
>JBDRUX010000122.1:0-4515 GCA_039801565.1 Caldifarciminota bacterium | reverse complement strand
CGAGACAAATAATGGGAAAACGGGCTAACGAATCTACCTCACGCTGTATGAGAATAATAGACGAAACCATCACAAATTCAAAGCCCACTTTTTCAGAGTTCTCCATTAAGGAAATTGACAAAAGCGACGAGCGATTTACCAATCGAAGAAAAATCGTAAAAGACTGAGGGTTTATTGGCGAGAGGATAAAAGACGAAAAAGAACTGTGAATATTCATTTAAGTCCTTGCTAATTCAATATTTAAATAAGTTTCAATATTTTAATTTCTATCAAAAAAACTCAAACTTGACAGATAAGTTTTTTAAATAATAATAAATTGGGTAATTTGGGGTCAATGAAGTGGGTATTTTAGATTTCATAAACAGTCGGTTAAGAAAAAACACCGACACAAAAGAAGGCGTTATGCCAAGTAATAAAAAACAACTCTTTTCAATAATCGTCATTCTTTTGTTATTTCTTGGGTTTGCATTAGCGGAACAAGACTACGAATTTAAAACCCTTCTTGAATTACAATTTGATAAAGAGATAGAAGATGTGGCATTTGATTCGTATGAGGAGAACGGACAAATCAAGTTTTACCCTAAAATTGTGGTTTTAAAAGAAATTGACCCGTCCGCGTCAAAAGGAACATTGGTAAACTATGCCTTAGAAGTAAGAATTCTTAACCGAAAAGGAAAGGTTATAAAGAAATTTCTCAATCTGAAGTATTACTCTCGAGTTCACCTAACAAAAAACGGTAACTATTTTGGCATCGAACGAGTGATTTATAATAATGACCCCTTGGCAGACTATGGTGAACAAAAGATAGTTAGTGCGGATTTTTCAGTTTATAATGATAAAGGTGAAAAGAAATGGCGATTACTTGAGCCGTTAAATTACAATTCACCAGCCATCTCATCTTACGATGGGTCAGCCTATTTAATCTTAAATGAAGAAGATGCTTCCGGTTTAGGTCTTGATTATTTTGACATAAAAGGGAACAGAAAAAATCTCATACCACAACCCAAGGATTTTTACTCAAGTTCATTTAAAACCCTGACCGGTACATTCTTTTCGGATGACGGTAAACTTGCGGCCTTCGCAATTGAAAAACGACCCCAAGGAATGTATTCACCAATTGAAGAAATAACTATAGCGCTTTATGACAATATAGGAAACTTACTTTGGGAATATCCTATCCCCGAAAAAGGCTTTGGAACAATAGCGACATCACCAAAAGGTTCTTATGTATTTGTTGACTGCTTCACAGAAAAACCGAGACCACCGATTTCGAAAGAAGATTTGATAAAAGGAAAAAAGAAATTAGTACCACCGGAAATGCAATCAGCAAATGTTTTGGTTCTTAATCAAAAGGGAAATTTGGTTATCAAAATCCCAACCCGAATCAGTATTCGTGCGGTTGCTTTTTCCGATGACGAACGATTCCTTCACTTTTGCGATTATAAATCCGGTGAAGATAATTTTTCAGTCGTCGTTGACCTGCCAGCCAAAAAAGAACTGTTTCGAAGAAAAATTCCGACAAAATTTGTCTGGGCTGGTGTTGCTAATGATGGCTCAGTTATTGGAATTGGTATATCGGAAAATTTATGGAAATTGTATTTACTAAACAACCAAGGAGAAATTCTTGCCACTCAAGACATAAGCGATTTGGAGAAAGCGACAACCGTAACCGGCATTTATGAAAAAATTGGAACGCTGAGAATATTGGGATGGTCCGGTTTAAGACCGATTTTCGGCTGGATAGGCCACAAAGCGAAGAAAATAAAAATAATGGCATTTGCTGAGGCAATTCAAACCATACCTGAATTAGAGGCAAAAACCGCACCGGTCGGTGAGCCCGATACAACGGTAAAATGGATTAGCGATACGGTAGAATTCTTAATCAAAATGTGGGAAAATAGATTCGGGAGGCAAGATTATAAAAAAATTAAAGAAGACCTTAAAGTTGAAAAAGACCCAGACCGACGAGTCGATTTAATTTTTGAATTAGGATATAGTTATGACACAAGTGCGATTCAACCACTCATTAGACTCTTAAAAGAAGACAAATGGGCACCGGTACGAGCCGAGGCAGCAAAAGCGTTGGGAGCACTCGGGCTTGATAATCATGGGACATTTGGCGAACCGCAAAAGAATGAATTTGTTCGAAGGAAATTCGGGGAAGATAGACTTCAGGTACTTTTAGCAGTCAGAGAAGAAAAGATACTTCCTGCCCTTAAAGATGCTCTGCACGATAAAGACATCTTCGTAATTTTCAATGTGGCATCAGAACTTGTAGCACTTGGCGATACGACTCCTTCCACACTCAAAGTGCTGTTTGACATCTTCCGGAAAAAGAATATGCAAAATTGGAAAGCGCAGTTTATCCCTCGACCCGATATTCCACCTGAAGACCAACCACAATGGAAAGAGATGCAGCGGCAAGCCGTATTAGCACTACCAGGCGATGCCCTAAATGTTCTTAAAAGAATACGAACTCAACTTGTTGTAGATGAACTTACCGAAGCTCTCAAAGATGCCGACCCTTGGGTTAGACTACAAGCAAAAAAAGCATTAGAAGAGATAAAAGGCGAAAAGCAGAAACGGTAAAAAAATTGTAACCAAATAACTAAAATTATAAGAACTTTTGCTCGGAATCAAAGTCTTTGAGTTATTGGGTAGTGTCAAGAATCTTGTGTAAATTCTTTTATCTTCCATAAAGGGTGATCCTCCCAATGATTATTGTATTTCTTAAATAACGCATATACAATCCGTTCACAACTCTCCTTGTTGGCAAAACTGCACATCGGTCTTATCCGCTTCCTTAACTCCCGAAATAAGCGCTCTATCGCATTCGTCGTCCTTACCTTTGAATGTAACCACGACTCTTCCTTAAGATAAGTCAGTAACTCCTCTAAATCCTCTTCCAGACATTCCACCGCTTTCGGCACCAATCCCCGCCATTCCCTTGCCCAATCCCTAAACTGAACACACGCCTTACGATAATTAGCCGCTAAATAGATCTTTTTCGCCCCAGCCAGACATTCTTCCCGATACTTCCCCGGTATCCGTTGGGCAATATTCCTTAACTTATGCATCCAACACCTTTGTCTTGATACATGAGGATATACTAATCCGCTAGCCGCTAAAAGACCTTTACCACCATCAACGATAATTGACCGTAATTTATCACCCTTGATACCACGATGAAAAAGGTCCCAAAGAAAACTCTCCCATTCCTCTTTGCTCTCACTATTCGCCAATCGAAAACCAATAATCTCCCGTTTACCATTATGCTTTATCCCATAAGCGATAAGTAATACCTTTTTCACAACCTTATAGCCACCAACCTTAACCCAGACCCCATCTAAAAAGAGATGACGATAATCATCATTAAGTGGACGCCTTTGAAACCTTTTAACCTCTTCATCTAAGATTTTAGTGATATTGGAGACGGTAGTGGCGCTGGGTTTAGTATCGAGGAGTCCTTGTAAGACCAGACCGGTTTCACGGGTACTAACGCCGGCGATAAAGATTTCTCGGATGAAGTTATTGATTTGTTTAAAGCGTCTTTGGTAACGTTGAAAGACCTTAGTTTTAAGTCCACCATTTCGGGGACGGGGTATTTCAAGCATACAGAGTAAACCAAATTTAGTTACCAGGTTACGATAATAATAACCGTTCCGATAGTCAGTTCTTACTTTTATTCGTTGGTATGGTTTAGCTTTAAGTTGTCCAAGCAATTCAACTTGCATAGTTGATTCGAGAAGTTTCTTCAAGGCGTCACGCATTGGGCGTTCAATGGCTTCACTTTCCCAATCGGTGTAATAATTCTTGACTTCATTTAACCGTTCAATATATTCTCTCTTGTTGAGATGTAAGTAATAATTGAGCATGGTGTATTCTCCTTTCTTGTCATTAATAAACATATAAGAGGATACGCTTTGTTCTTCTCTTTGTCACCATAAATTTACACAAGATATTATACGCTACCAGTTATTATTAAGAAATTCAACAGGGATATTGGCTAATTTAATGAGTTGCCGTTAAACAAATTTGATAGGTGATTTGAAAATTTATTTCTTAATCATACCAAAGACCAATTTTCAATTCGGATTCGCTAACCACAATGCCGAAACTTTTCTAACCTAATCCAAAAATTCCTTACCCAACAGAAGACTACTTTGAATCATCACTGAAATAAGCCTCTATTCCCTAATCTGCTTCCCGGCTTACCTACCGCGATATTCTCCGGGCTACCTTCTGGGCAAGCCACCAGTCAAGCATCTGGCTAAACCACTGAGTAATGGTCCAGGCAAGCCAAGGGGCTAGGGGGTGGGCTAGCCCCCGGGCAAGCCCCCAGGCTAGCCGGTAGACAACCCACCGGACAGCCTAGAGGCTTGCCCACCGGCTTGCCTAACCCATAGCCCCGAAGGCTAGTTAGAGAATAGACTGAGGATTTGGTTCCAGAAAAGTTATGTGCTATAATGTCTGCAAAATGGAGAAAGGATAAATATGACGAGAAAACAGAAGAGA
>JBDRUX010000121.1:0-4517 GCA_039801565.1 Caldifarciminota bacterium | reverse complement strand
TAAAACCCTCACCCATTGAGTGAAAGTTTTTCTTAAATTCCTACTGAAATCTGCTATATTAAAGGTACTGTCAAAAACTTTATGAAAGAAACCACAGAAGTCTCGCAAAGGGATTCGCATTAAAGGAATGTCTAAAACGACTGATAATTCAAGGAACACAGAGGGGAGGCAAACTGAAATCTTCTAAGCTCTTGAGCTTAAAAAGAATTCCCGGTGTTCTCTGTGGTTAATTTTGACAATACCTATGTATTTTCGGGAAGGTGAAAAGGCTTTGGCTGGGTGGCAAATTGGTTTAAATTTTATTCGGTAATGAGAAAAGTTGGTAGGAAAACGAAATTCTTGAAGAATTTTCTTTTTATCTTTCCAAATCGACTTTGCCGAATTAAAAACCCGAAAGGAAGTTCCTTTGAGTTTATATGTTGAATTTGTGGAACTTGGATTATTTACCAAAATTCCCAAAAGTTTTAGTTTAAGCCGGTTAGATAAATTAGATGTTGACTAAATCATTACTATAAAGAAAATAGTATATATGGAAAAATTAATTATTCAAGGTCAAAAACGTCTTTCTGGCACTGTTCAAGTCTCTAACTCAAAAAACGCCACATTGCCGATAATGGCAGCTTGTTTACTTACTAGTGAGACTTGTCGAATTAAAAATGTACCAAATCTTACCGACATCAAAACGATGACCAATTTGCTTAAAGCCCTTGGGGTTGATGTTGAATATAAGGATAATAATTTAATAATAACATCCGGTGATAAAATCGGTAAAGAAGCACCTTATGAAATTGTTAGTCAAATGCGTGCTTCTTATTATGTCTTAGGCCCACTTTTAGCTCGCTTTGGTGAAGCGAAGGTATCATTGCCTGGTGGCTGCGCAATCGGTCCAAGGCCGATTGATTTGCATTTGCGTGGGTTGGAACATCTGGGGGCGGAGATAAGAGTTGAACATGGTTATATTATTGCCAAAGCTAATAAGTTGAAAGGGAATGAGATGACATTGGCTGGTAATAAGGGACCAAGCGTGGGTGCAACCGCCAATGTGATGATGGCAGCGACTAAAGCAAAAGGAAAGACAATTATTGCTGGTGCTGCCTGTGAACCAGAGATTGTTGACTTGGCAAATTTTTTAAACACGATTGGCGCTAAGATTAAGGGTGCCGGGACTCCGGTGATTGAAATTGAAGGGGTTGATGAACTCGCGGGCGGCGAATATGAACCGATCCCCGACCGAATCGAGGCTGGGACCCTGACGATTGCAGGGGCAATAACTGGTAGTACAATTGAAATTACAAATATCCGAACCGACCAGATGGTCGCGGTAATTGAGCAATTAAGTGAAATTGGTTGTTCTTTGAAGATTGAAGACCGGTCATTACAAATTGGCCTGGGGCAAAAACCTTTGCCGACCGAAATTGTCACCGCCCCTTATCCAGGTTTTCCTACCGACCTTCAGGCGCAATTTATGGCACTACTAACTTTAAGCACGGGCATTAGTACGGTTACGGAGAATATTTTTGAAAATCGCTTTCTCCACGCTCTGGAATTGAATCGAATGGGAGCAAAAATTAGTATCAAAGGAAATGTAGCTATTATTGAAGGCGTCGAGAAACTTACTGGTGCGCAAGTGATGGCTTCGGATTTACGAGCTTCAGCGGCTTTAATTTTAGCAGGATTAGCTGCTGAAGGTGAAACTGAAATATCCAGAATTTATCATCTTGACCGTGGCTACGAAAATCTGGAGGGAAAATTAATTAAACTCGGCGCTGAAATTAAAAGAGTATCGGAGTAAAAAGTATCGTTAAAAATTTAAGATGGGCAAAGCCCGTGACACCTGGTAATAAAATAAGAATTACATTCAGGTTCGACGAGGAAGCCGATTAAAATATATCCCTATGACTACTCAGCGTCTTAAAACTAAACCAGTAAAGGTGGGAAAGATACAAATTGGTGGTGGCGCACCGATTGTTGTCCAATCAATGACCAAGACTCGAACCGAGAATGTTAAAGCAACCATAGCCCAAATTAGACTATTAGAAAATGCCAATTGTGAAATCGTACGAGTTGCAATACCAACCCAAACCGCTGCCAAAGCAATAAAACAAATAAAAACCGAAACCAAAGTTCCAATCGTTGCCGACATCCATTTTGATTATCGGTTAGCATTATTGAGTATAAAGTATGGTGCTGATAAAATAAGAATTAATCCAGGAAATATTGGTGCTAAATGGAAAGTAATTGAGATAATAAAAATCGCAAAAGATTACAATGTCCCGATTCGAATTGGCGTCAATGTTGGGTCTTTAGAAAAGACGGTTTGTCAGAAATACCCAAAACCTAATACCAAAGCATTACTCGAAAGTGTCGCCCGGACCGTTGAAATTTTTGAAAAGAGCGACTTCACAAACTTGGTGTTATCAGCTAAAGCCTTTGATGGATTGACGACAATTGAAACTTATGAGGCAATGGCGGACCTTTACCCATATCCACTTCATTTGGGTATCACCGAAGCTGGATTAGCATTTGAAGGAGCAGTTCGTGCAACCGGACCATTGGCAATATTGCTGGCTAAGGGCATTGGTGATACAATTCGCATCTCGCTTACTGCCGATCCGGTTTTAGAAGTAATTGCCGGTTACGAATTGCTACAATGTTTAGGATTAAGGGAATACGGACCGATTATAATCTCTTGTCCAACTTGTGGTCGGTGTGAGGTAAATCTCGTAAGAATGGCTGAAGAAGTGAAACAAGCCCTAAGGCATTACAAGAAGCCGTTAAAAATTGCCGTAATGGGCTGTATAGTCAACGGCCCGGGTGAAGCTAAAAATGCCGATTTTGGTATCGCGGTGAGTAAAAAATCGGGAATCGTTTTCGCTCACGGCAAAGTGATAAAACGATGCGATGAGAATGAATTGGTTTCAAGTCTTTTACACGAAATTGAAAAAGCAAACCATAATGGCGATTAGCCGATGGCAATTGGTCAATGGGTATGGGCTGGCGGCTATTTTGCTTACCTCCCTGTTTTTAGATTTAAATTCGAGCCGCGGCTGTACTATCGGCGCATTTTCGTACCTTTCGACGCGAAGTCGTTGTCCGATCTTGTGGAAAAATCGGGATATAGCTAACCCAGACCAGGCAGTATATTATTTCACTGATGGTCAATACCGATACTTAGGACTAGTTTATGCTAATGACAGCACCCGGGTTTGGGCAGGAATCAATGAGAAAGGATTTGCTATAATCAATTCTAATTCTTATAATATTGGGTCAGGTGCCAGTAATGGTCCAGATGACGGTGAGCTAATGAAGATTGCCTTACAGCGTTGCGCCTCGATTGGAGAATTTCAGGAAATCTTAGATTCGACCAATTTAACCGGACGCACGGTGCCAGCTAATTTCGGTGTGTTTGATTCTACCGGGGAAGCTACAATTTTTGAAGCCGGCGCCTATCAATATCAAAGATTTGACGCCACTAAGGAATCATTAGGTTTTATCTTGCGTGCCAATTTTTCGATGAGCGGCGATTCCGCCCGAAGAACCGGCTACGCCCGCTATTTACGAGCAATGGAATTAGTCAAATCTGGTTATCAAGATACCAGCTTGGATGCGCAGTATATATTCTCAAAGGTAGCCAGGGATATTGGCGGACCTGATTTCAACCCGTATCCTTTACCATTCCAGGACACTTTTGGTTCTTATCCTTATGGATTTCTACCGACCACGGCTTCGATAAACCGATACCGAACCCGGGCTTGTGTCGTTCTCATTGGCAAAGCGAAGTCCTCGATATTGACTCGATTGGGGGCAAATCCCTCAGATTCAAAAATGCGGAACTTGAACAACTTGAACCATTTTGAACGCTTTGAACAATTCGGCCTTACGATGTGGACAATTTTAGGTGAACCATGCATCGGTATTCCATTACCATTAATTCTCGATGCACAAAGTGTACCAAAAGAACTAAGTGGACCAGGGCTACCGAAAATCTGCGCTCTAACTAAATCAATCCGAGATTATGTTTATTGTGGTTCAGATTTTGGGGTAAATACTTTTCTTCTGGCAAATATTCAAAAGGTAATTTTGCCATTGGAGACAGAAATTTTTAAAAGGACCGAAGAAAAATTAAACCTTTGGCAAACTGATTTACCAAAAGCCTCTGAAGTTCTCGGTTTTGAAGAAAGCCTGGCTCAATGTGTGGTTGAGTGCTACGATAAATTATTATTTAACGAGAAAAATTCCCTGCCTCTTCAACAACTAAAAATAAAAATTTATCCCAATCCAGCCCGTAAAAGTGTAACAATTAAAGGTCTACCGAAATCAACAGTGTCAAAAATTAATGTTTACGATAGCCAAGGGCGACGGGTGGATGAAATCAAGTTTAGGGCAGGCTATCCAGTAAAATGGTTGCCGAAAAATTTAAAGCCAGGAACTTATTTTTTAATCCTTGAACCAGAACCAGCGAAAACTTGGACAAAATTTCTTTACTTGTCGAATCGGCAAAGCCGATTTTGAAAGAT
>JBDRUX010000120.1:0-4542 GCA_039801565.1 Caldifarciminota bacterium | reverse complement strand
AGCCCGGTAGGTAGCCCCGTAGGTCACCTGGGAAGCAACCTGGGGAGCAAGCACCGGGGCAGTTCCGTAGGCAACCTCGTAAGCAAGCCGGTAGGCTGGCATCTTTCCCAATTTCGAAATTCTAAATTCTTTAAGAAAGCCCCGTAGGTTACTTGGGGAGCTGGCTGGTATCACCATTTTAAAAATAGTCGTTGCCTTTAACTAATTGCTGACCACCGTCAGAAATAGAATAAAACTATCCTTTTTGTAAAATACGGTAAGTGTCCTCAATTTAGTCCGCCGATATTCCGTTTTTGGAACTTGAGCAACAAGCGCTAGAATTGACTTTAGCTGGCTTCTCTTAACTAAAATTAATGAATATGCTTTTTGGGTAAATCTCGCTCTTACTTGGTCATAATCATCTTTTTGATTAACTTAGCCTCCTCGGTCTCAAATCTATAGAAATATATTCCTGATGCCAATTTTCTACCTCGATTGTCTTTGCCGTCCCAAACGATTTCGTAGTAGCCTTCTTTCTGTTCATTTTCCACCAATTTTCTGACTACTTGTCCGGTTATATTATAAATTAAGAGTTTTACCTTTGTCGGCTTTGGCAATGCATAGTTAATCTTTGTTGTATTTCGAAACGGGTTAGGACGGTTCTGCCGCAAGAAGAAAATTATCGGTCTGTGTCTAGCGTTGTCTTCAATACCAATCGAAGGGAGTCGCAACAAACCAATTCGGCTAATTTCGTTCCCATCACAATCTTCGTTCACTACCTCATAAGCCACCTTTTTACCATCAGGCGATACTTCCGGATATTGTTTTATTGAACTGCTATCGGTTAAGGGTGTTTCGACGCCATTTGCTACTGCAATCTGGCATATCGTACTACCCTCACCGCACCATTTGACACAAACGATATTTTCGCCATCCGGTGTAAATGAAGGATACTCATAATCACCATCCGGATTGGTTAATATTTCAAAACCGGACCCATCGGTTGCAACCTTACAGATTTGATGATTACCGTTTTCTGCAACCCGTTCGCATACAATCCAATTGCCATCCGGGGAGAAACGGGGATTAAAATGATGATATTCACCACCTAATAACTCTTCCTCTTCTTGAGTGTCCAAGGTGTAGATGTAGATATGGAAGTATCCGTTAACAAACTTTTCATAAACTATCTTTTCGCCATCAGGTGAAAATTGGGGCGATGAGCAGTTGTAATCAGTCCCGGTTAAAGGTTCTTCCTCACCACCGACAATCGCCACCTTATATAACCGATGAACTCCGTTCTCCCATTTGGTATAGACGACAAATTCTTTTGAGGCAACTGGGTCATCACATAAACCAGTAGTCAGTTCTTGTTCTTCTGACCCATCACTATTCATCTTGGTAACTATATTATCTTTTAAGACAATTATCGCATTACCATCTGGGGTATTGATGAAAGATGGATATTCGTAATTATGCTCACCTAAAGTAAGATGGTCTTCTAAGACAATGGTGTCCATCTTGCAAAGCCTTGAGAAATCGTCAGTCGTGTCCTCATAAAAGCAAATAATCGTATCCCCACTCGGTGAGAATTTAGGTAGATAATGGTTACATTCAAACATATTCAATGAAAGACTCCCAATCATTGTTTCTGGCTTTCTTAGAACCAATGGTTCATCAAGGTATGGTATTGGTTTAGGATACAATTTTAGCAATCGGCTATCCCGACCATTAATAACAAAACCGTAATGATTTTTTCCATCTTTCCAAATTGTAAAACAAGCGCCCGGTCGTACTTTGTTTGTGCCGATATATGGAAATTGTGGCATTCGCGGCGAAGTTAAAAACCAATTATTACTATTCGTATCGTAATACCACATCTCACCCAAATTGGTAATGCCAGAATCACGCAGGGTGTAGATTCTGCCATCAGCATAAAAGAGTTCCCGCACCTTATCTTTATTCTGACTGTAAGGCAAAGACCTAAGTGTCTCCCAATTATTGGTTGGCTGGAAATGCAAGAGTTTGCCCATATTATCTTTGATTCCCATTATATAGATGTTATTGGCATCTTTACTGGTAATCCCGCCCCGCCGTTTTATCTTATAATCATAAGGAAGGTCATTAAGTTTTTCCCAGGACTTATCGCTGATTTTATACCGGTAAAAGTCATTCTGATTGAACCCGCGCAGGCAATAGATATAATTGCCCCTATCCCAGCATGCCGAAGGGTTTCTTATTTTTTTCGGTACTCTACCGCCTAAAGTATCCCAAATATTCTGACGGATATTGTATCGGCATACTGGCTCATTTCGTTTCGGTATGAAATAGATAAACGAATCGCCGGTCCAGACTAAAAAGCCCTTATTAAATTTTTTCGGCAACCAGGCAAGGGTATCCCATTGATTGCTTCTTGGAAAATACTGATAGAATAATCGAATGTTTCTGCCACCCCAGAAATAGATACTGTCCGAATTCTCTTTTACCGCCATACTACTGGAAGACTTAATTCTCTTTCCCAATGGGTATTGGCTCACTGCTTCCCAGAACGAATCAATAACCACCAAACTGTCGCTAAGGGTATCATTTGCCAAACAATCATCGACATCATAATTAAATTTAGTGACGACCTTCATTAGATAATTACCTTCGCTCGGAACCGGGACATTAAGTTTTATCAAGGTATCTCGACAGGGTGGCAGGTAACTGATTATCTTTTCGGAATGAGCATTTCCAATCCAAGCCTCGGTTTTGATACTTTCCGCATCACTTGCTCCAACATTTCTCACCACAAACCAGACACCGTGGCTATCACCGGGTACAATTTTATCGGCTGGCCAAGTTATTTCCTTTACTCCAACATCAAACCCAGGGATTGGTGTTCCAATGACTTCAACATCATCAATACACCAGGCAACAATATCTGATGAATCACCATAATAGGTCCAGGCGATTTTGACTCTTGCCTGATGCGCTGCCGCACTTAAATTCCTGGCAACCGTTGATAATATCATCGTTCGAATAGGTATAGAGGAGATGGGGCCAAGTTTGGCCACCATCAGTTGAATAGACCACCCTTGCTGTGCACGGATGATTGGTAACCCTTGGCCAATAGAGAACTCGGAAACGCAATTTCACCGAATCATAGGGTGAACAGACAACATTCGGCGTATAAAGGGTTTCGTAGCAGTTACCGCGGCCATGCCAGCGCAAACACATATAATTGGTGGTATCAATATTACCGACGGGTGGTGGATTATTCGGGTCACCCCAAGGCCATTGACCAGCCCTTCTTAAATGCCAGCACGATGCCATTGGTGACCAATGCCGAGCCACCCACGATGAAATAGGCCATTCCGGAAATCCCTCATAAAGGGGGTAAAACCCATGTTTAAGATTCGACGGCGGGTTCGTTCCACCCGAATCAATAATTACAAAATAACCAATTAAAGTATCGTTGCTCTTATTTTGGTCATTGGGTAAATCAGTAAAGGCTATGATTTTAAAGGTATCGGCTAAATAAGTAATAAACCCCGGGAAACCGAGGCATTTGGCTGAGTCCAAAGGCAAAAATACTTTTAAACTCTCATTATAACACAGACTATCGTTTCCTTTCCGATTAATTTTGACTTTCACTTTCAAACTATCACCCCTACCTTCTTTATTAGAGAAACCAGCTCTAATTGTTATCTTAATCGGAGCTCCAAAGTATTTCCAATATCTTGGCAAGGTAGAAGGTGGCGCTCCCCCTCGTCTTATCTTATTGTTTTTAAATTGTAGTGAATCCATTGAGGCATCGGGGAACAATTTTGCCTTTATGGCATAGGCATAATTATTTGTAGAATCCTCTTTTGCATCCAAGCGAGTAATGCAAAAGATTATGCTGTCGTAATTCCGGCCATCAAAAGATATTGTGTCATGGCTAAATTTTCTAATTGAGTCGTTTTGATTTTGACCAGTCCGCCTGATGAGTATGAACTTGCGGCTAAAATCAACTGAAGAATCACAATTGGGAACAAAAGTGAAAAAGACTTTCCCAACTTTGTTTTGTGCGGTCTTGGTAATAAATTCAATATAGTCAATGCCGAAAGAAACCGGTATCGAATCAATTCTTATCACTGAGTCGTCTCTAATTTTTGTGAGGTCGTAAGTGGCTTCCACATAAGGCTTCACATAGACTTCTTTGTGTTCAAAATCCTTTCGATAGCAAGCGGTGGCAAAGGAATCAATGCTTTGAGCAAAGGTAGAGCATTTCCCTGGCTGGTTCTGGTTTGCTTTTAAGAATGCCTGGTCAATAGCTTTTGCCCCGTCGCTTATTGGGTTATCACCGACCGAATCGGTCTGGATATAGCAATCTCTGATTATCGCCAATTTTTCACGCTCCGAAAGATTTTGGTTTGTATTAAATTTCTCATAAAGATACCGCCAGTAAATACAATAATAGTAGAAATAGGTCTCTTCATTAGGCCAGTTTGTAGCTAAGCTTTTGTTCAAAAAATTTGAAAGCCATACACTCATATTTATAGTATCTCCTTGTAGGAAAATATTGGCATCGTAACTATA
>JBDRUX010000119.1:0-4860 GCA_039801565.1 Caldifarciminota bacterium | reverse complement strand
TCCGTTTGTTGATTTTCTGCACGGCTTAGATGCTCGGTTATTAGAACCCTGGCATATTGAACTCTTCTCAAAAAAATTAAAGATGCCGGTCTGGCGTTTCACTTTTGATAGCTTAGTCCACGAAGTCAAAATGAAAAATGTCTTGGCGATGCTTAGGTATTATGGAATAAGACCAGAGGAAAAAGTAATTATTTATTGTCTTTATGGATTCAAGGATACCCCAAAAGATGCCTATGAAAGAGCCAATCGGGTAATTAGTCTTGGTGCTCATCCCTATGCGATGCGATTCCAACCATTAGATTCCTTAGTCAAAGACAATTATATTCCGGATGGTTGGGATGTTAAGACCATGGCTGATTTTTGGAATTTCTGTAACAAACCAACCTTAACTTGGCTTTTCAGCTTACTAAGCAAATATGCCAAAAATTCCAAATTTACCAAATAGTGATTTTTCTCAATTTTGCAAAACCATAAAATTAACCTACTAGATTCTTATTACAAATAAAAATGTATGACTACTGGTTGCCATCATTAGTGCAACCACGACAAACCAGTTAATTTGCAGACGTTTGCGAATGCTGTTGGCAGATTATACCGATTTTTGGCTCTACTTGTTTATTAAATACAAGGAGTGAGCGATGAATTAGCCCAAATTTGAGTTCAAGCTGGCTGATAACGAGTGTATTAAAAATTGCTGCCGCCTAATGCTTTTATTCCAATGGACAACATGTCAAATGGTTAAAATTAAAAAATCAGGGATTAGGGAAATAACGAAGCGGTGTGGGAGGTTGCTTCCCAGGTGACCTACGGGGCTACCTACCGGGCTACTCTTCGGGTTGCTTTCCAAGTTGCCTACCGAGTCGCTTCAGAGGTCGCCTACGAAGTCGCTCCCGAACCTGCTTACTAACCAGCTCCCGAACTTGCTCCCGAGGTGACTTAGAAAGCAACCTACGGGGTAGGTTAGGGAACTGCCTACGGGGTCACCCCCTATACGATACCCCCTCCCAGCGAAGAAAATGCGATAAGCGATTGATGAAAGATGAGTTAACAGAAAAATTCGGTTGACATCGACATTAGTTATAACTAATGTTTTAAGGAATAAAAGCGATGTTTAATTTTACTATAGAAATGGCAAAAATCTTAAACCGCCTAAGAAAAAATGCCAATCTTACTCAAAAAGCGGTAACTGCCAGAATGGGCATTAAAACCAAATATGGTCAGAGTCTAATTGCTCAGATTGAAATGGGAAAAGTTAAGAACCATAGTTTAAAAACAATTCTCGGTTATCTCCGCGCCTGTGGCGCATCCTGGAGCGAATTTTTTAAAGAAATTGAAAAAGTTGACCCGTTTAAGATATTGGGTGCTTAAATATGGAATTTTACCTTTTTGGGGGTGGTTTGGTTTTAGGGTAAGGTTTTGCTACCAAAAGTCGTACCGTATCCTTGCCACTCAATTTCATTCCTTCTTCTGGATATTGGAAAATAATCGTGCCTGGCTTTTCATCAGATTCAACCTCTTTGATCTCACCCAAGATTAAATTTCTCACTTTTATTGATTCTTGGGCAATATGGAGAGTAAGTCCAATCAGGTTAGGCATCAGTTTGACTGGTCCTTTGGATAGTTGAATTTTAATATAATCGCCTTGGTCGCATTCTGCCCCTGGTTCAGGATAAGTAGTAATAATTCGACCCGACGGGACTAAATTGGATTCGGTGGATTCAATAACTCCAACCCGAAGACCGAGGTTATCTAAGATTGTCTTGGCTTGTTCTAATGTCAACTTTGCCATAAAGGGAATTCGGGTTTTCTTCTGCCCTTTGCTTACTGTTAAAGAAACAATCCGCCCAATTTTAGCCACGGCACCGCCTTTTGGTTTTTGGGCTGAGACATAACCCGCCGGGTATAATGTGTCAAAAGCCTCGATAATTTCACCCAAATGGAAACCTTGTTTTAGAATAATTTTCTTAGCTTCGTTAATCGGCCTGCCAACGACCATTGGAACTTTTGCCTCTTGTCCCTGGCGAACCAACCAAGGCATAATAATAAAGTTAAAGATTAAAAGGCCTAAGGCAAAAGCAACGACAATCGCTGCGCCAACAGTCAGAATGAAGCTACTGGTTTTAATTGTCTCTTTCGCCATTTCCTAAAATCGGTTGAGCAAATCTTTCACCAAAACTTATTCGCTGACCGTTGATAAAGTCCCGACCGGTAATTAGTTTGTGACCTTCCATCTTCAATTGTGTGATATTTAATAGTCCTTTGCCCGTTGCGACAATCAAATCTTTGCTGGGAACCAGAATTGTGCCGGGTTCGAGTTCCTGGGGTTGGTCTTTGGTGATTAAAGTTGAACGAAAGATTTCAACCCTTTTGCCTCGAAAATAGGTATAGGCAGTTGGGGTTGGCGAAAGACCCCGAATCCGATTATGAATCTCAAGATTGGTTTTTGTCCAGTCAATTAGCCGGTCTTTGTCCTTGATTTTGGGCGCAAAAGTTACCTTTTGGTCATCTTGGGCAATTGTTTGATAATTGCCTTGACTTATCATTTTTAGCGTTGCCACCAGAAGTTCGGCACCTAATTCGGCTAATCGGTTTGACAATTCGCCAAAGGTCTCATCTGGACCAATTGTGACAATTTCTTGACAAATAATCTTGCCGGCGTCCATCTTTTCGTTCATAAAAAAAGTAGTTACGCCGGTCTCTTTTTCGCCGTGAATGATTGCCCAGTTGATTGGTGCTGCACCCCGATAACGAGGTAAAAGCGAAGGATGGAGATTAATAAAACCCTTGGTTGGCAAATTTAGCAGTTCTCTTTTTATCAAATAACCATAGGCAACCAAAACACCCACCTCCGGTTTTTTTTGTGCCAGTAGTTCATAACATTCTCGGCAATTCGGGTCTTCTGGTTCATATACCTCAAGTTCAAGTTCCTGGGCTTTAATTTTTATTGGACTGGGTGAGGTCAAAAGTCCCCTACCCTTTGGTTTTTCTTTTGCCGTGATAACACCGACAATCTCAAAACCAGCTTTATGAATTTTTACCAAACTGGGAACTGCAAACTCTGGGGTACCGAAAAAGATTACCCGCATCAATCTATTGAATTTTACTCTTTTGTTATCTTGCCCCGAGCAATTTCCTTGAGTCGCGGCAAAAGTAAGGCATACCTGGTCTTACCCAGATGATTGACAAAAAAGATCCCGTTAAGGTGGTCAATTTCATGGAGAAAGGCTCGGGCTAAGAGTCCTTGGGCTTCAATAGTAACTGGTTGAAAAGTTTCATCCAATCCCTTTATTACCACTTTAGCCGGTCGTGCAACCACTTCGCTAATACCAGGAATCGAAAGACAACCCTCTTCCCGTTCCACAAGACCGGATGACTCTACCAATTCGGGATTAATTATTGCATAAGGTTTTTGGTCAATGCCGGCGCCACCGGGATTGATTACAATTACTGATAAGCCGACGCCAATCTGATTGGCCGCTAAGCCCAAACCTTGATTGACAAGCATCGTCTCTTTCATATCAGCAATCAATTGTAGTATCTCCTTTGTAATCTTCGGCACCGGTTTTGTTTTTGTCTCAAGAACCGGGTCGCCAAAAAGTCGGATTGGACGTTTCTGACCCTTCATCTAAAATCCGCCTTCCATTACTCACAACTTTTCAGGGGCAACAGATAACGAATATATTTATTGATTAGCCCCAATCTTATGGGAAATCGAACCCTTTTCCAATTCAATTTCAACATTATCGGCAATCTTGACCAAAAAAGAATTCTCCTTGACATTGGTAATGATACCATAAATGCCACTCGTGGTTACGATACGGTCACCCTTCTTTAGGCTACTAATCATCTCTAAGTGTTTTTTCTGTCTTCGCTGTTGCGGTAAAATCATTAAGAAATAGAGCACAACAAAGATTAGAATGATTGGTAATAAGCCAACAATTGGGTTGCTGGCTGGGGTTGTCGGTTGCTTGGATTGCCCAAATGCTAATTCCAACATTTTTCCTCCTTCTTATGGATTATGTGGCTTATTTGCCTTTCGTTTAATTACCGATTCTTTCATACTTCTTATTATTGCAAAGTTTGAATAAAATATTTTTAAATCATCGGATTGTTTCTTCGCTTTAAAGACTTTTAGCACTTGCCTAGTGTAGTGTCCCATAAGCGGGTCGCTTTTAGTCTAATAAATTCGTAAGCAATCTTATTTAGTGCCTAAACATCTATTTCACACGAAACTTTTGGACAAAGACCGCTGGTTCTGTTCCGCCGTAGTCGGCAGTGACAACTGCAGTATAGTTGCCTGGCTCAAGAGGTCGAATATAGTCTTGTTCTAACTTTACAATACCATCAGGTAATACGGCAAATGCAGGTTCTTTCATACCAAAGGTACCAACCGGTTCTGATTTTGGTTCGCCAATGTAAGTTAAATCCGAACCAAAAGTGACTTTCGGTAGATATGCAAGTTCAACTTTAATTCTTGGCTTTAAGTGAATATTGCCTAAATTTTTGAAATAGACCGCAAAGTTCGGTGGATTGCCTTTTGAAACCTCAACCTTGACAATTTCTCCCTTCTTTTCGGCTTTGCCAGGAATTGTCAGCAGACAAGGAATTTGAAAGATTGATGGCAAAATCGTATCTTTAGCATTGGCAAGTGCTACTTCCATTGTGATACAGGCATAACGACCACCAGGACCTACTTCCGGAATCTTTGCCACAACTTTTAGCGTCTTGGTTGCTCCCGGTGCTAACTCAAAATCCATCGGTTCAACGGTTAGCCAATCAATGCAGGAAAATCTATTGTCTCCGGAATCTGAAGCAACAATATCGCCATTTTCATCGTATTGCAGGTATTTTAAACGGGTT
>JBDRUX010000118.1:0-5026 GCA_039801565.1 Caldifarciminota bacterium | reverse complement strand
AATTTATGAGCGATTCTATGCCGGTGGCACCGGTGAAGATGGTATCCGGGGTTATCCTGACCGTTCGCTTGGCAGAAAAGAAGGCGGTTATACGATTGGTGGCAGGACAGTCAGTATCTTCATCTTAGAATATAAATTGCGCCTATCCCATCAGGTTGCCTTCATTACCTTTTTTGACGCCGGTAATGCGTGGGAGTCATTTACTGATTTCAACCTTGCCCACCTAAAACGAGGTGCTGGAATTGGTGTCCGCTTAGAAATTCCAATGTTAGGACTTCTGGGTTTTGATTTCGGTCGTGGCTTTGATTACGAGAGGATGGAAAATGGCAAGCCAGTCCGTTATGGACAGTGGCAACCCCATTTTCAGATTGGTCGAACTTTTTAAAGGGGAATTTTGGGATTGGTTTTGGCCAAGCTTAAAATTAGTGGAGCCGGCGACCCGGATTGAACGGGTGACCTATGGTTTACGAAACCATTGCTCTACCACTGAGCTACGCCGGCTGGAATTTAATCTTATCCAGAGGCGGTAGCGTTGTCAAGCAATTAGCTTTGGCGCAAAATCAAATCATTGTTTATTGAATTGTTAAGAAATTGACCATAAAATAAATTGGAAAAATGTATGAAAATCTAAAAGAGATCTTACCACTGGTAAATAAACCAATTCGCTATACCGGTGGCGAGTATAATATTCTTATCAAAGAACCTGAAACTGAGACAATTTTTTTCGGATTAATTATGCCGGATATCTATGAAATTGGTATGTCCAATTATGGTTTGAAAATCCTTTATTCGATATTAAATCAAAATAAGCGCGTGATTGCGGAAAGAGCTTATGCCCCCTGGCCTGACTTTGGCGCCAAGTTAAAAACCAATTCCTTCCCCCTTTATTCCTTAGAGTCAAAACGACCATTAAAAAATTTCCATATCTTAGGTTTTTCCTTACAAAGTGAATTGAGTTATACCAATATTCTCTATGTTCTTGATATAGCTCAAATTCCATTATTAAGTGAAAATCGTACTCCTTCCGACCCATTAATTATTGCCGGTGGTCCTTGTTGCGTTAACCCTTTGCCACTCAAATCCTTTATTGATGCCTTTGTCATTGGTGATGGTGAGGAAGTCGTCTTAGAAATCGTTACCGCATTTGCGGATTGGAATCGGAAGAATCGGTCCGATTTATTAGCTGCTTTGGCTAAAATTGAAGGAGTTTATGTTCCTTTAATTCATTCCTCTGGTCAAGTAATAAAAAAGCGCACTGTCGCGGTTTTGAATGAAACCAATTTCCCTTATCCCCCAATTGTACCAATTTGTGAAATTGTCCACGACCGATTAACGATTGAAATTACTCGGGGTTGCACCCGGGGCTGCCGCTTTTGCCAAGCCGGCATCCTAAATCGGCCGTTACGAATTCGGCCGAAAGAAGAGATTATTCGGTTAGCCGAGCGAGGAATTCGTTCTTCGGGCTGGGAAGAGATTTCTTTATTAGCGCTCTCGCCTCTGGATTATCCCGAACTGCCCGAATTAGTAAAATCGTTAACCCAAAATTTACAAAAAAGGATGGTGGCTTTATCTTTACCCTCAATGCGGGGTGAAAAATTTTCTTCAGAACTCGCTCAGCTCTTGGCTTATATCAAAAAATCGGGTTTGACCTTTGCTCCGGAGACAATGAGTCCACGCCTTCGTGCCTTAGTGAATAAGGACATTGCCGACACTACAATTATTAACGCAGTAAAGGATGCAGTAAGCACTGGTTGGAAAGGAATCAAACTCTATTTTATGATTGGTTTACCAGGCGAGACCGAATCGGAAGTCTTAGCTATTGCGGATTTTGTTGAAACGATTAGTCAAATTAACCGGAAAGGCGAAATCCGATTTAATCTTTCCACTTTTACTCCGAAACCACACACGCCATTGCAATGGGCAGGATTTGAATCGTTACCGACACTGAAACATAAGATCGAAACAATTCGGCATCGCCTGCGCCGAAAGAATTTACGACCAAAGTGGGATAACCCCGAGATGGTAATGATTCAGACGGTTTTAGCCCGCGGCGATGAAAAGTTGGGCGAGGTTATTCGCAATGTTTACGGGTCAGGAGGTATTTTCCAAGAGTGGTCCGAATTCTTTAATTTCCAACGTTGGCAAGATACCGCAGCGCGGTTGGGCGTTGATTTGGCTGCTTATTTAAAACCGATTGCCCTTGACCAACCCTTACCTTGGGATTTTATTAATGTTGGGGTTAGTAAAGATTTTTTAAAAAACGAATATCTTAAGGCGCAGCGGGGTGAAAAGACACAAGATTGTGCTATTGGCGAATGCACTGATTGCGGCGCCTGCACCGACTTACCAAACCGAATCCCAAAACAAAATTTAACCGAAGTGACGAAAGGGAATGTAGATTATGGTCGGCTACCACGTAGGATCACTGGCTTTGAACTGCTTAAAACTCGTTTTCGTATTAAATATTCGGTAGGCGAGAATTTTCGTTATGCATCTCATCTTGATTTAGTTCGTGCCTTCTATCGGGCTTTTCGGCGTTCCGAACTGCCGATTGCTTATAGTCAGGGTTTTTCACCTCGACCCTTAATTTCATTTGGACCGCCTTTACCGGTCGGCGTGACTTCGCAAGGCGAATACCTCGATTTCCAAATGGCTCACCACTATTCGGGTAATATTGTCCGAGATTTTGGTCCATTTCTGCCGCGCGATCTTCGAATCATAGCAGTTCAACCAATCGGTCGCCAAACCGAATCCTTAGGCAAAATCATCAATTTAGCTAAATACGAAATTACCGATATCGGAAAAATTGACCAAAAGGAAATTTTAACCCGCAAAGACCAAATCAATGGAATCTATCAATTAGACTTTGGTCCTAATCAAAATCTTTTTATCTGGCTGCAGATTGCACCAAAAATTAAGCTCTTTGCGACACTGGCGCAACTTTTGAATTGGGATGAAGAAAAAGTTAGAGTTCTAAAAATAGAACGCAAAGATTGTTATGTTTTGCTCAATGGTAAAATTATGACACCGCTGGAGGTCTTATGAAAGTAAAAAATGAAATTGTTCTTTCTTCCGACCATCGAGAGACTCGGGTCGCGCTCTTAGAAGAAGACCGACTCGTTGAGTTTCATATCGAACAAGCCGAGAAGAAAAGTCTGGTCGGAAGAATCTACAAAGGCAAGGTCCAGAATGTGGTCAATGGCCTGCGGGGTGCCTTTGTCAATCTCGGTTTAAAGAAGAACGGTTTTTTACCGTTGGTGGAAATTCCGGAATATGATATCTTTGAACCGGAGTTAGAGCTTGAGCCGACGACTAAAAAGCGCGGCAAAAAAATTACCATCGATGAAGGACAGGAAATTTTAGTTCAAATTGTCAAAGAGCCGTTCAATGAGAAAGGAGCTCGGCTCACTTCATTTGTTTCCCTGCCGGGTCGTTATCTGGTCTATTTTCCTAATGCGGACCGGATTGGTATTTCGCGTCGGATTCGCGAACATCGAAATCGTAACCGTTTAAGAGAGATTGCCCGCAAAATCCGTAAATCGGATATCGGACTAATCATTCGAACTGCAGCTGAGACCGCTTCGGAAGAAGACCTCCGAAAAGAGTATAACCTATTAGAGAAAACTTGGCTACAGATCAAAAAGAAAGCCGAAGAAGTTAGTGCACCGGCTCTTTTATATGAAGAACCGAGTATTGCGGTCAAAATGGTCCGCGATATTTTTACCCCGGACACCAAAAATCTTCACATTGACAATCCAGAGGTTTACAAGGAAATCATTGACTATTTAAGTGTCACGGCGCCGAACCTCTGTTCAAAGGTTCACTTGTATCAAGGTAGTGTACCGATTATGGAACACTTCAAGATAGAAGAGCAACTGGCTAAAGCCTTAGAGCGAAAAATTTGGCTTAAGAGTGGTGGTTTTATTACCATTGACCAGACTGAGGCATTGGTCGCAATTGATGTCAATACTGGACGCTCAGCCAAAGAAGAAGACCCGGAACGATTAATATTATCTACTAACCTCGAAGCCGCTGCGGAAATTGCCCGCCAGATAAGACTCCGTGACCTCTCGGGTTTAATTATCATTGATTTCATTGATATGCAAGACCCCAAAAATACCGAACGGGTTATCACTGAGTTAAAACTCTGTTTAGAAAATGACCGGGCAAAAGCCGATTTTTCAAGGATGAGCCGATTCGGTTTATTAGAGATGACCCGAGAAAGGATTCGCCCCGGACTTATCTACAACCTCTGCGAGACCTGTCCAACCTGTAATGGCTTAGGTCGGATCTACTCTCGGGCCGAAACAGCCAAGAAAATTGAAAGAACCATCCTTACTAAACTCGATACCTTAAGAGGGCGAAGGATAAAACTGCTCGTATCATCACACTTGTATAGTTATCTCACTCAAGAATGGCTGGAAAAATTCGGTGATTTTGTCAAGAAAAACGCTTTGAGTTTAGAATTAAAATTAGACACGATGTTAGCTCCCACTGAATTCAAAATTCTGACTACCTACAAAACATAGATGGCAAATCAAGCGATTTCTTAAAATTAATAGGAGTCCGTTCTAAATTAAAGTATAACTTTGAATTCGACGCAGTCGAATTCTTAATTTGAGGGGAAACCCCTCAAACTCCCCCGGTTTTAAGAAACCTTTCTTTTTGGGATTCAAAGGGGCTTTGCCCTTTGGGAATTTTCTCTTTTCTTTCAAAATCGGCTTCGCCAAAATTTAACAAGTCCCTTTCTTTAGTTAGTTCCTCAACATCGTAAAACTCAACACCTTGCTATCTCATTAAAACTTTCAATGCAACCATTAAACTGCGGTGTCACAACTGGTATTGCCTAAGAAGTTTGGTTTTTAGTCATTGATTCTTTCTGCGTATGGTTCGATTGGACTCATCTTGCACTATCCTTTTCTTAAGAGTTTTATCCATTGTATCAATTTTATTGACCAATTCAGTCAACTACCTAACCCAAAAGATTGGAACAGAGTAGATACTATGTTCCTGACAAAAACTGCTT
>JBDRUX010000117.1:0-5243 GCA_039801565.1 Caldifarciminota bacterium | reverse complement strand
TAAACTAATCACTAAAATTGCTAAAATGAGGTAACTCAGACCGAAAGGGCAGGGATGCGTGATTAAAGGCTAGGCATTAGTGAAATAGAAGCGATTAATAATGGTTATTTTGATTTTTCCTTCAGCATCTTATTAACCAACTTCACCAATTAGCTTACGCTTTTTGTTACTTTTCTTTACGAATGGTACGGAAGCGTTTCTCAGTTATAATTATTAACCGCCCGTATAAGGTTTCCAAATTTTTATAGTATTTGAGGAAATTCTCCAAATAGTAATTAGCCGTTTCTACGGTTTGTGAAGCGGTTCGAAGTGGAATAACCCCTATTTTCGTTTTGGCGAGAAATAATAAATTTCGCCAAAGTCTTTATCAAAGGTTATTATTATCCTTTTTTCTTTTTCGGCTAAGTCGGCAATTTCCGGATCTTCGGTACCAGATAATCCACGTTCATAAATACTGTCAATATCAAATCCCAATTCGCGTAGGTACTGAGCTGTTTTATGAGAAATGGTTTCGTTAGCTAAGAATTTAACCAAGAATGCTAAGTGCGTGCGGGGAGTTCAACTTCTTCAAAATTGGCGAGGCTAGCAGCGAATTTTACCGCATTGTCTATATCTTCCTCCTTAAGTTGAGGATAGGCGTCTAAAATTTGTTGCTTTGTATAGCCATGACCTAAAAGATTAAGAATTAGCGAAACCGGAATGCGTGTTCCCTTAATAACCGGCTTCCCGCATAAAATCTTCGGATTTATTTCAATTCGTTTCCACTTCATAAAAATAGTATAGCAAGAATAATTAGAAAATCAAGGTTAAAAATTCTCAATAACTTTCCCCCTTTTCCGTTATTCCACAAAGCTTGTATACTATTTCATCCGTCTCGCTATCTTTTAATATCAGGCGGGTGAGAGCAAGGGGTAGGGAATTTTTGTGTGTCCAAAGTAACAAGAATCTTGCTCGACCCGCCCGGTAAACACTTTATGCCGTGTTATTTAAAATCGTGCTTTACTATTCCTCGCGTAACTTTTTTGCTAATCGCCAATGTATTACGAAGATGGGTATAACAATTATAAAACAGATGAGCATATAAGTAATATTCTGTCCACCTTCTCGCTTTTCACTCATTATTGCGATTTCCCTTTTGTCCTGCCAGCGTATTTTAAGTTCTTCATCGGTTAATTTTGGCGTGCCCTCCGTAGTTTCCCAATCGGTTTTAAAACTTTGGAAAGTTGCAACCTTTTTCCACTCCCATTGCGGTATGGTAAACTCGGGCGCGGCGATCTTAACTATCCCGTATATTCCAACGCACAGAAAAATCATACCGCAACCCAAAGCTATGGCGCAGATGGTATAGGCGTATATTTGCTTGACGATTTCTTTTTTCATATTAACTCCTCTGTTATATCTAAATAAAACTCATATTTTCGGTAAAGTCAAGCCCTTTAAAGCATTTTTCTCTTTTTGGTGACACTTTAGTAATCGTTCAAAATTATTGCCTTTTCCTGCCTCGAAATTAAAAGACACCACGAAGACACGAAACTGCGAAAACTCGAGAAATAAGAAAACTGGGCGGGCGAGCAATATGGTAGGCAAATATGAAGAGGTTGTAAAGAACATGCCCGACCCGCCCATTAGATAAATTTATAATATTATAGAAATCTTACTTCCTTAATCAAGCTATTCATAAGGATTATCATCGCCTTCGGTTACTTTAACAATCTCTTTCCTTCTTTTCCAAATTTCTTGAATCATTTCAGCAAAGGTGAGATTCTCTTTGTCAAAGATAGCAAAGATTGGTTTAATTGTCACAATCCCTTGGGCTTTTTCGATAAGATAATTTGGTTCAAAAGTTCCGATATAATGAAGATAGAGTGGGGTACTACCTACCCAAGCTTCTCGGTCAAGGTCAAGTTTCATTCTTGAATCATAAAAGCCATGATAATATTTCTCAAAATCAAAATCTTCTGCGATGATTTCATATTCTCTTGAACTTAAATAGACTTCGTATTTCCGGTGCCGGTCAGGGTCTTCTTTAATAAACCATTTTGGCAGTCTTTTTTCCAAATAGCACCGGTTGGTCTCATCCCATTCTTTATGGCGAAAATAATGAAGGAGCATATGGAATAAGAAATGGTCCAAACCGTTTCGCTTCTTAATCATATAAGTAAAATCAAATTTATAATACGATTCGTCGGTGAATATTGGCATTCCCCAAATATAGTTTTGAAACATCGTTTTTGTCTTGCGGGAGAAATCGAAAAAGTTAATTTTATAAAAATCCTTGTAATAGCCATAATAAATTAAATAGCAAACATCCTTTGAAGTAAAAAATTCTCTGCCTTGAATGAATTCCGCCCTGCTAATCTCTTCAATTGCCCACCGCAAAAAGAGATAGACATCATTCAATTCACCTTTGTCAAAATACCGACAATTCAGATAGATTAGAAAGACACAATAGACCGAATCTAATTTAAACTCTTTGGCATTCCTTATAACTTTTATATTTGCCAAACTCATCATTACTCGCCATTTAAATTTGTACTATCATTTCTGATGCCGCTATTAAATTTACAATGTAAGGTTTTTATTTTGCCTTCGATTTATTTAAATTCGGCAATCTTTCGTTCGACGAGTTTGATAACTGCTTTCGTCAGTTCCATTGCTGTTTCTGCCTCGTTTGGGTCATCAAAAAAACGGGAAGGACTCGCGCCCGGAAGTCCATTGGGATAGCGGGTTGGAATATAATATTCGTCTAACTTCTTTGTTTTTGACAAGGTCTTAAAATCCTGGTCTATTTCAACCGCCATCGCTAATAATTCAGCTATCGAATGAGTATAAAAAGACTTCGACCGATTTAACCCTTAGATAAAGAAACGCCTTTAACGCCTTTTCGGCAGCTTGCTGAAAGTGGAAAAGGGCAAGATAAAATCGCCCCCTCTTTTTTAAATCGTCGGCATCCTCAAATTCGTCCTTTGCTTGGGTGAACCAGCGCAAAGATTCTTCCTTATAACCTCTTTTCATATATCACCTTTCCCATTTTTATCTTTTGCAAGAAACTACAGGTCGGTAATCTCGCCTCAAATTCCTTTTGGTTATAAACGATTATATCTGATGCAACATCGCGCTCTAAGTTTTCGTAGATTAAACGCAGCCATTCTTTACCGCTTCGGTTTGACGGCATAATTACGAGCAGATCGAGGTCGCTTGTCACATCAACTTCTCCTTCGGTTAAGGAGCCAAAAAGGATAACCTTTAACGCATTTAACTTTTTCAATTGGCTAACCATTGTTGCCAATGCACTTTCTAATTTCTTTTTTCTTTTATTCTTCTTTTGTAAAATTTCTTTAAGTGCTGACATCTTTAATCTCCACATAAATAATTATGGATTGAGCCATTTTTTGAACAAGTTTTTCTTTCTTCATTTGTGATATTATATAACTTTTAACTATCTCGTCAATCCCACAGCTTTGGGATTTAGGAAAGACTATCATTAATCCGTTTTTTCAAAAAACTCAAGGCTCGTCAATAATATTTAAGACCTTTTTCAGTCTTGCGTCTTTTCCAGATTTTTGAGCTTCGTATGAGCTTATTAACTTCAAATTTAATTTTTCGTGATATAGGTCAGGTTTTAACAATTTTAGTTATTGCAAAGGCTCAATCTTATCCAATTTTTGATGGAGTTGCGCCTTTAAGCCAATCTTTTTTAAGAATCGTCAAAGGGTCAACTTCTAATTCTAAAATCTTGGCGTATAAATTATCTGGGCAAAGGTCAATACCACCCTGCCAAGCTATTGTGTGACTTTCTGGGTCAATGAAAACCGAGTTAAAAAAAATCCCCATCTTCCCAAGCCACAAAGACACCTTTTCCTTTTCCTTTCAATTCGGAAAGGTCAACCACTCCTTCCACCCCATCAGCGAATTTAATCCAAACTTGATAATTGGCTAAAGGTTTTACTTCAATTATCTTATGCATTACAAAATCTCCTTTTAAGTTAAGATAATTATAATCAAACCATTCTCATCTATCAACAGTTGCCGTGGTTCAGGACTTGACTGGTTTAAGTTCCAAATATTAAGGATTTTAACACTTCCGAAAAAAAACATCTATCTCCTCTTTTTAATTTTATCATAATCGAAACCTGCCTTGATGACCGCTTTGCGCCAACTGCCAAAGTATCGAATTGCAGCATTAATCAATCGCCGGGTTCGACGATTTATATTCGAATAATTTAACGGAATTCGGCGTCTGGCATATTTCCTAATCTCAACAATAATTTTTTCCTTGCTCCATTTTCGTTCGCGTCTAAGTCCTTTTCCTAACCCGGCTGCTCTTAAAGCTTTTCGGAAGGAACCAAAATGCCTAACGGCAGCTTGATACAGATTCCGATGATGATAAAATGCATAAGCCGGAGTAAAAGCTCGACACTGATTATTTAGTACTTTAATCCGGTTTAATATTTTTTCTTTATTCCATTTAGTTGGTCGGATTTTGTTCATTCTTCTCTTTGAACTCTTGTATATCTTACTAATCTTTTTGTCAACGCCTCAGAAGTTATTCCAGCCAGAAGCAGACCGAAAAGACAAGGATTAGGTGGCTTGGCATTAGTGAAATAGAAGCGATTAATAATGGTTATTTTGATTTTTCCTTCAGCATCTTATTAACCAACTTCACCAATTAACTCAAGTTCTTTGTTACTTTTCTTTACGAATGGTACGGAGGCGTTTCTCAGTTATAATTACTAACTGCCCGTATAGGTTTTCCAAATTTTTATAGTATTTGAGGAATTTCTCCAAATAGTGATTAGCCGTTTCTACGGTTTGGGAAGCGGTTCGAAGTAGAATAACTCCCAATTTTCGTTTTGGCGAGAAATAATAAATTTCACCAAAGTCTTTATCAAAGGTTATTATTATCCGTTTTTCTTTTTCGGCTAAGTCGGCAATTTCCGGATCTTCGGTACCAGATAATCCGCGTTCATAAATACTGTCAACATCAAATCCTAATTCGCGTAGGTACTGGGCAGTTTTATGAGAAATGGTTTCGTCGGCTAAGAATTTAACCAAGAATGCTAAGTGCGTGCGGGTAATTCAACTTCTTCAAAATTGGCGAGGCTAGCAGCGAATTTTACCGCATTGTCTATATCTCCTCGCTAAGTTGAGGATAGGCGTCTAAAATTTGTTGCTTTGTATAACCATGACCTAAAAGATTAAGAATTAGTGAAACCGGAATGCGTGTTCCCTTAATAACCGGC
>JBDRUX010000116.1:0-5337 GCA_039801565.1 Caldifarciminota bacterium | reverse complement strand
ACTTTTGGGTTTTCGGGTGAACAAAGCCAAGTTTTGCGGCATGTAATGCCTGGCGAGTTAATAGCGAAAGGATTGTTTTAAAAATTGGCTCTTGCTGCCGGCTTTTTATGACACTTTTGCTCCGACCACCGTAGTCCGGGTCACCAACAATCGGATGACCATAATGGAGCATATGGACTCGAATCTGATGCGTCCGACCAGTTAATAGTTTCAATTGCAAATAAGTGGCGATGCCAAATCTTTCTAAGACCTTATAACTAGTTATTGCTCGTCGTGCGGAAAATGGCGTTACCGCCATTTTCTTACGGTCTAAGGTGCTCCGACCAATTGGCGCATCAATTATGCCTGAACTAATTGGAAAATCGCCCCAGGCAAGGGCTAAATATTCCCGATTAATCTTACGGGCTTCAATCTGCCGCCCCAGAAAGGTTAAGGCAGAATCGGTCTTGGCAAAAACCAAAAGTCCAGTAGTATCTTTGTCCAAACGATGAATTACGCCGGGCCGAATTTTGGAATTGGGTGATTGGGGTAATTGGCAATGGTAAAGCAAACCTTGCACCAATGTCCCGTGAATATTACCACGTGCCGGATGGACAATCACGCCTCTCGGTTTATCCACCACAATCACTTCGTCATCTTCATAGACAATATTCAAATCCATTGGCTCGGGTTCAATTTGGAGCGGTTCTCGAACTGAGGCTGGTATTTCGGCAACGATTTCGTCACCAGGTTTTACCCGATAGCTTGGTTTTGTCTTCTTTTGGTTAACTAAAACTCCACCGGCGTCAATCAGTTTACTTACTTGGTTACGCGATAAACCAATACCCGAAAGAATTAAATAATGGTCAAGCCGAACTCCTCGCATCTTCTCACTAACAATTCGCGAAAATTTCTTTTCCATAACACTTTTACTTGACCCAAACCGTTCCAATCACTGCTTCAATTTCCGCTTTACTTATCGCCCCAATTCTTAAAATGGTGGGCTTATCGGTTAAATCAATAATCGTGGATTCTATACCCAATTTAGTAGGACCAGCATCTAAGATCAAATCAACATCATTCTTTAAATCCGGACCGATATCATTAACATTTTGGGGACCTGGTTTACCAGTTCGGTTGGCACTGGTGGCGGTTAGCGGTCGAGCCACTGCCTGTAATAAACTGAGTGCTACCGGATGGTCAGGGATTCGAATGCCAATTTTTTCGATACCTCCAGTAACGATATCGGGAATAATCTTCGATTTTAATAGAATCAAGGTCAAAGGTCCGGGGAGAAACTTTTCCATTAGTCGAAAAGCGATGGGCGGAATTTTTTGAACATAGCGTTCGATAGCGTTGGCTTCAGCAACCGCAATTGATAATGGTTGGTCTTTGGGACGGCTTTTTATTTTATAGACCAAAGCCACCGCCTCGGGATTTAAGGCATCAGCACCTAAACCGTAGACCGTCTCGGTTGGAAAAATAACCAACCCGCCCTTTTTAATAATTTCGCTGGCCGCAATCAATTCTGACTCCCAACCTAAATTGGTTGAAGCAATTTTAACCAACCTCATCTATCCTGCCCGTTCGATATTAACGATTCGATATTTTTTAGTTTTCTGCTCATCCGATTTGATTGTTACCACGTCGCCAACCTTTTTGCCCAAAAGTTCTTTAGCGATTGGAGCCAGATAAGAGATTATCCCTTTCTCTAAATCAATGTCATATGGTCCAAGGATTGTAATCTCCAGTTGCTTACTATCTTCCAGTTCGGCAAGGGTAACTTTAGTGCCAATCCCCACTATATCGGTTGAAACATTGGCAAAATTGATTGGTTTGGTTCGACGCAACCCAGCGCGGAGGGCGGAAACCTTAGCAATCAACCTTGCCTGTTTCTCTTTGGCTACCTTATACTCATAATTTTCACTCAAATCACCAAATTCCCGGGCTCGACCAATCTCTTTGGCACTTTGCGGAATTGCTACGGTTAACAACTCTTGCAACTCTTGCTCCCGCTTTTTAATGCCCTCAGCAGTTGAATAGATGATTTGATTCGGGTCGGGTATTTTGCTTAATTCATTTATCTCAATACTACTTAATGTAGTTTCAATCAACTTCTTGATTTCGATTTTATCGGATTCTTTCAAACTCGGCAAATTTTTAATGGTCTGACCAATCGTCTGTCCATCGAGCGCTGACATCTCAGCCAATGCCTTTTGTAAGACTGTCCAATTATTAGCTTTCAGACACCTCAATGCTTCATTCCAATAGATTCGTAAATCAGCGCTGGCAAGAATATCAAGGAGCCGACTAAACAATGCCTTGTAGGAAAATTCGTTACTAAACTCACTTTCCAAAAACCATAGAAATTGAAGCGGATACGAACGATAAGCGTCAAAAATTGTCTTAGAAAATTTGTTGTCAGCATTGACCAGTTCTGATGCCAAAAGCATAAAAACTCGCTTATCTTTAAGGATAAAGAAAAGCCTCGAATAAATTTCCAACCAATCTTGAGTTCGAGAGAGTCTTACCAATTTTAAAATTTTTTTAATTGTCGTTAAGTTTTTTTGTTCTGCGACTAATTGGATAACTTCGTCTTGATTAAGAGAATTTATTTGGTCTTCCGTAATAATCGGATTTTGGATTCGACTTTTAGGTTGGTTAACCGAGCTTTTTTCAATCCGGGTCGGAGAAAAGGCATAAGTCCTTTCCCCGGCAGTAGTGATGAGAATATTTGGGTCATTGTTCGCCAGCCGTTTGGTCTTTTCCCAAAAACGTTCCCAATCGTTCTCTTCAACAATGCCGGAAAGCATTTCTTTAATCTCTTTTACTCGCAGTGGTTTTTGGACCGATTTGAGTAAGGAACGGAATAAGGCTTGGGGGTCGGTCTTGACTTGAGCTTTAAGCAGGTCTGGTGAAATCTGTCTTAAAACTAAAAAATCGTCTTTGGCTAAAGGTCGGATTTGGTGCCGACTGAGATTAACTTTTTTACCACTATAAAACTCGATGGTAAAACGGTCCAATAACCAATCAATTGCCACTACTCGCCCCAACCCCAAATTGTCGGAATAGACATAATTGCCAACAGCCAGCGCTAAAATATTTTCTAAAAAAGTGCAAGCGTTTAGGATTGGCCGATTCTCCAATAATTCCGATTGGCGAATAAAATCTTCTAAGTTGGGACAATGTTTATATAACTGACGATAACAATCGGCAATTTCCTTTCTAAGTTGTCGACTTGCTTTCTCATCAGTATTAAGCGTGGCAATCTCCTTAAGCACAGCAAGCGTTTTGGTTGCATCGTTTTTGTCTTGGCAGTGTTCTTTTAGAATGGTCAGAAACAACAAAGCCTTGTCCGGATAAGTTTCGGCTAAAGGTCGTATCAATTCCAATAATGGATTTAGGTCAGCAAGGATACCCGGTTGGGAAAGCAATTCGAGCCAAAAATCTTCTAAGGTTTTAAAATCCTTAGACCTCATCAACGCTTGAATCCGAGCTTTAGCTTGCCTTATCTCCATAAAATAAGCTTAAACGGTAAAATGCCAAAAGTCAATGCTGAAGTAAAATGGCACTTTAGCACAGCGAATCTGACTGAAAAGAAGTCTTTTGAACGATTTAAAGCGGCCCAATTTTTCTTAGAATTCTTTTAAAAATTGGGGGATTCTCCCAATCTCCGTTTAGTTGTTAGTGATTGGTTATTAGCTATTGATCTAAAAACCAACAATCATTTCTTTTGGGATTTCAAGCCGAATTGGCTTTGTTTTCGGTCTCGTTTTGCTTCACCTTTGCAGTTTATTGAATCGGTTTGTTGACTTTTTATCGCAGTTCTAATAAAATTAAGGAGGAGGCAAATAACCAATGATTGAAAAAAATAGCGATATCGAGACGGTAAAGCAACTGAATACCGCCCGTCAAAAGATTGAACAAGAGATAAGTAAAGTAATCATCGGACAGAAAGCAGTTATTGAACAGATTTTAATCTGTTTGCTGGCACAAGGTCACGGATTAATCATCGGTGTTCCTGGACTGGCAAAGACCTTGATGGTTAATACCTTAGCCAAAGTCCTAAATTTAGCATTTAACCGGATTCAATTTACACCGGATTTGATGCCTTCCGACATAACCGGCACCGAGATTATTGAAGAAGATGCGGCTGGCCATCGGTCATTTCGATTTGTCAAAGGACCAATCTTTGCCAATATCATCTTAGCGGATGAGATAAACCGAACCCCACCCAAAACCCAAGCGGCATTACTGCAAGCGATGCAGGAATACCAAGTGACAGTGGGTGGGGTAACCTATCCTTTGCCCCTTCCTTTCTTTGTGCTGGCAACTCAAAATCCAATCGAATTAGAAGGCACTTACCCATTGCCTGAAGCCCAACTTGACCGATTTATGTTCAGTATCTATATTGACTATCCTGCTCCCGAAGAAGAAGAAGAGATTGTCCGAACCACCACTTCGGCTTACGAACCAAAATTGACAACGGTCCTTAACGACAAAGAGATTATCAATCTGCAAAAACTACTGCGGCGGGTGCCGGTTTCGGATGATGTCCTTCGCTATGCGGTTCGGCTGGCGAGCGCAACCCGTCCGAATAATGATGGCAGCCTACAATTTGTTAAGGACTGGGTAAGTTGGGGAGCCGGACCACGTGCCTCCCAATATTTAATTCTTGGGGCTAAGACCCGAGCAATATTAAATGGCCGTTATACCCCAACGATTGACGATGTTCGGGCAGTGGCACAACCGGTTCTCCGCCATCGCATCGTCACTAATTTTAATGCCGAAGCCGAAGGTATAAAATCGGACGATGTGGTTAAAAAACTTTTGGCGGAACTATGAAACGAGAAAAAAACAAAGTTTTTAAGTCATCTCCGGAAGTAGCGACAATTTTAGCATTGCCTTCATTGGTCGAAGGCGAGAATAAGCGCCATTATTCGCTACCGGCTGATTCATTATTAGCCCAAACTCAAACACTCTTTAAAGTTAAAAATTTGGTCGAAATTGAATTGATCGTTTTCAAATCCGGGGATAAATTATTGCTAACTGGTAACATCCAGTTCCAAGCTGAACTTATTTGCGCTTATTGTGGGATAAATTTCGTTAAGGAATTTACCGAGCCGTTTAAGGCCGAATATATTAAAACGGTGACACCTATCCCCTTCCTTAACGCCAAAACTGTGATTTTGAGTTCGGAGGAGATTGACCGAACTTATTTCCAGGGTGAGACTGTTGACTTATTACCTTTATTGCACGATACAATAATTTTAGCCATTCCATTAGCCCCCCGCTGTTCCGAAGCGTGCAAAGGAATTTGCCCAGGTTGTGGGGCAAATCTTAATATCGAATCTTGCC
>JBDRUX010000115.1:0-5349 GCA_039801565.1 Caldifarciminota bacterium | reverse complement strand
ATTTGGCTAAACTTCTTTCAATCATTAAATAGTTGGCAAAGCGGTCAAGGAGCGAATTAATGCCAGTTAGGCTTTCAGCCAATTTCATTTTTGGTTATAATCGTATCTTTAAGAAAATTTTTATCATCGGGCAGTGGGTGGTCGATATTATAGTGGAGACCGCGGGATTCTTTTCGTAACTGAGCAGATTGGGTTATCAATTTGGCGACAATCAACATATTTCTAAATTCTAAAAGGTCTGAGGTAATAATCGCCTTAGAAAATTTATCGTTATAGATTAATTCGATTTCGGTTAATTCTGCTTCAGCAGTTTTTAAACCGGCATCGGAACGGACCACACCGACATTATCCCACATTGTTTTTCGCATTCGATCCAACAACGCTGCTAATCGACCTTTTTCAGTTTCCGTTAACTGAAACCGGTTGGTTGCTTTAAGCCCATCGAATTCAGCGAAGAAATTTTCGCGGCGAATAGTTTTGGGAAAAGCCCAATTCTTTAAATTACTCTTACAACTTTCTGCCGCGCTTGAGGCAAAAAACAGTGCTTCTAATAATGAATTCGAGGCGAGCCGATTTGCTCCATGCATCCCAGAACAGGCACATTCGCCAGCCGCGAATAGCCTAGGAATATTAGTTTCGCCCCGTTCATTAATTTGAATACCACCGCAAACATAATGGGCAGCCGGTACGACTGGAATCATCTCTTTAGTGATGTCAATGCCGAATTCCAAGCAAGTCTTGTAGATAATTGGAAATCGGCTTTTAACGACCGCTGGATTAAGATGCGTCACATCTAAATAGACAAAATCCTTTTTACTCTTCTTCATTTCTTGCGCGATTGCCCGTGCCAAGACATCTCTTGGTGCCAATGAACCTAATTCGTGATATCTCTCGGCAAAAGTTTTACCATCCGCAGTCTTCAAAATTCCGCCTTCCCCGCGAACCGATTCGGAAATCAGAAAGCACCGTCCATTAATCTTTTTGCCATAGAGTGCGGTCGGGTGAAATTGAATGAATTCCATATTGGCAATTTTTGCTCCAGCACGAAATGCCATAGCAATACCATCACCAGTGGCAATCTTTGGATTGGTGGTATGCAGATAAACAGTACCAATCCCGCCGGTTGCCAATAAAGTCGCTTTAGCGGATATCTTGATTAGATTGCCATTGGCATCTAATATTATGGCACCGAAACATTCACCATCTTTAACTAACAGGTCAATAGCAAAATGGTTTTCTAAGATATTAAGGGATTTCTTCTGCCGCACCGCATTTACTAAACCTTTTTCAATTTCAGCACCGGTCCGGTCTTGACAATGGACAATCCTTCTTCGACTATGTCCTCCCTCTCTGCCTAAATCGAAATGCTGTCGGCCAAAACTATTATAATAAGTAGTAAATTTCACTCCAACTTCGTATAATTCTCTTACCAACCTGGGACCATTCTCAATAACCATCTTCACAATCTCTTTATGGGCTAAACCAGCACCAGCTTTAATTGTATCGTTGATATGGATTTCGGTTGAATCATCTTCACCCAATGCTGCGGCAATCCCACCTTGGGCGTAATTGGTATTGGATTCGGTATCTTCTTTTTTGGTTACTAAAATAACTTTACCGAAATCTGCTACTCGGTGAACAAACCAGAGACCAGCAATACCCGAACCAATCACTAAGAAGTCGGTATCAATTTCTTTAATGTTTATCATTTATCGGGAAAACCTATGGATTCGGAATAATTTTAGAGGTAGGAAAAGGAAATTCAGCGATAGGTATTATTTAAGTTTCTCTTTCGGCATCCTCAGGAAACAAATTTGATGAAAAGTGTTATTTTATAACCCACCGCCCATGCCGCCGCTACTGCCGAAGCTCGTAAGGATTGACATATAGGGCATAATAACTGCAATGATCAAAAAGACAATTCCAACACCCATAATCAGAATTAAGACCGGCTCAATCATACCGGTTAAATTTTTCACGGCAAATTCCACTTCGCTGTCGTAGAAATCGGAAATCTGTTTTAACATATCGTCTAATGCCCCGGATTCTTCGCCGGTTGCGACCATCTGCACAACCATTGGTGGAAATACTCCGGATTCTCGCATCGGTGCGGCAATCCCGCGGCCGCGTCGGACACTTTCCGCTACCTTGTCAATATGAGAAGAAATCCAAGCATTACCGGTCGTTTTCGAAACCAAGCCTAAGCAGCGGAGAATTGGCAAACCGGTTCGGTCCAATGTTTCAAACATTCGCGCAAACCTGGACATCGTCATTTTAAAAATCAATTGTCCAAAGATTGGTAGTCGAAGCTTGGTTCGGTCCCACCAAAGTCTACCATCACCAGTTCGAGTGAAGAGATAAAAGAGTGCGGCTGCCACACCGACAATCATTAAGCCTAAAAACCAATAGCGCTGGGCAAAATTTACCCCAACAACTAACATCTTGGTGGGCAGGGGCATTTTGCCGCCTACAGCAGTCAAGATGGCAATGAACTTCGGCATCACATAAGTTGCTAAGACGACCGCTGCAATCACAAAACCAACCATTAGGATTGCCGGATAACGCAAAGCCGACTGGACATCACTCCGTAACTTTCGCTCGTGTTCCAATAGGTCGGCTAACCGCTGGAGAATCTCATCTAACACACCACCGGTTTCACCAGCCCAAACCGAGTTAACATAAAGTTCGTTAAAGATTCTGGGAAATTTTGACATCGCTACCGACAACGAAGCGCCACCCATCAAATCTTTGCGAATCATATCTAAGGCATTTGCCAGAGTCTTACTTCGGGTTTGGGACTGTAAGGCACCGATTGCCGATAACATTGGCAAACCGGCTTTATGCAAAGCCACGAACTGACGGGTAAAATTGATTAAGTCAACGGCTTTGACTCGGCCGCCGAATAATCCACCAATCCCTGGCATTGTAACCGCTGCCCGCTTTACTTCGGTAATGTTAATTGGAATATAACCCAAGGCGTCAAGCCGCTCGACGATTGTATTGATATCAGTGCCCTCTAAACTTCCAGTAAGAATCTTACCATCTTTGTCTCTTACTTTGTAACGAAATAAAGGCATAATTTTTCCTTTCTATGCTAATATTCAAAACCTAAAACTCCGGTTATTAGATTAAGCAACGACCTGGAATTCCTGAGTTATAATTATGAGCCGAAACAGAAAAGAATTATTCAATCCTTTCGGCTTCCCTCATTACTTCTTCTAATGTTGTTATGCCTTTAACTACTTTTTCGATACCGTCTTCCCAAAGTGTTTTCATTCCGCCTTCGCGTGCCAGAGCCCGTACCGCGCTGGTTGGTGGTCGGGTGACAACTAATTCACGAAGCCGCTCGTCCATTTTCAAGACCTCAAAGATACCGATTCTTCCATGATAACCAGTATTCCGGCAACGTTCACAACCTTTGCCCCGGTAGAACTTGGTCTTTGGTGGTAATCCTAAGTCGCGCAGCAATGCTTCGGGTGGGTCATAGGCTTCTTTACATTTCGTGCAGATTGTTCGAACCAATCGTTGGGCAATCGTTCCTTCCAGTGCCGAAGAGACCAAAAATGGCTCAACACCCATATCAATTAAACGAGTTACAGTTCCTGGCGCATCATTGGTATGAATGGTTGAGAAGACCAATTGACCGGTTAAGGCGGCTCGAATCGCCACACCCGCAGTTTCACCATCACGAATCTCGCCAATAAAGATAACATCTGGGTCTTGTCGTAAGATATGACGCAATCCGACCAGATAAGTATAACCAGCCCGGAGGTTAACTTGGGACTGACAAATCTTATCAATATCATATTCGACCGGGTCTTCAATCGTAATGATATTCTTTTCGGTTCCTCGGATTTCGCTCAAGATAGCGTAAAGGGTCGTTGTCTTACCACTACCAGTTGGTCCAGTAACCAATATCACGCCATGGGGCTTAGCAATCATACCTTTGACGCGCTCTAAGACTGCTTCACTGAAGCCTAATTGGTCTAATGAAAGGAGTCGAATTCGGTCCAAGATACGCATAACCACTGTTTCACCGTAAGTAGTCGGGAAGGTCGAAACCCGGAAGTCAATTTCTCGTCCGTCAATGATTGCGCCGTAACGACCATCTTGGGGCAACCGTTTTTCCGCAATATTCATTCTCGACATAATTTTGATTCTCGACACCACGGCTAACTGAAGAGCCTTTTTCGGAGCGACAATTGGATGGAGCACCCCATCAATCCGGAATCTTACCGAAAGCCCTTCACGCGTCGGTTCGATATGGATATCACTTGCCCGGTCCCGCACGGCACGAATAATCATCTGGTTCACCCAGCGGACAACCGGCGCCTCGGAAGCCAACTCTTCAAGCTTACTTGGTGCCAGGTCACCTTCCGGCGTTCCCATAGTGCCTTCCGCCTCAGGTTCTAATGTTGTCACTTCTGGTTCATCAGGGATATCCGGCACTTCTTTGGCAGTATAGTACTGATTAAGAACTTGATATAAATCAATTTCTCGACATACCATCGGTTCGACTTCCATTCCGGTCATTCGTCGAATTTCGTCAATCACAAAAATTTCACCGGGGTCAACCATTGCTACCGCTAAAGTATTACCCGAGCGGAAAAGTGGGCAAACTCGATTCGTTCTTAAAAATGGTTCAGGAAACATTGTTAAAACATCAGGGTCGATTCGAAAATTTGCCAAATCGACATAAGGGACACCGTATTTCTGCTCTAAGGCATAGGCGACATCTTCCTCGGGCATAACTTACCTCCTTACCTTATTTACTAAACTTAGCCAATTAATGCTTGACCGCATCGTCATTTTCTTAATTAGTACCATCGCATCTACCATATATATTATAGTATATTTTAATATTTTGTCAACCCTTTAGTTTGAGCAATCCGAAAAAGTGGGCTTCTAATTTTTGATTTTTTATCCTGAACCGATGACATACCGAGTTCGCAAGCTCTTCCCTTATCGTCATCTTCAGAGCAAGCACTATCACCACCATTATAAACCAAACTAACATCTTCCTAAGCCCAATGAACTCTCAATTAATTTCCCATTGAACTATTAGAACAAGGTTAAACCGCTGGCATTCTCTTATGAGGTTGGGGCGGTTAAAGAAAATACCGTGTCGCGAATCGCTTCGAGAATATCTTTTGCCAAATCCAGGGCTTGCCACTTCACTAATGCCACATTCGCCATCTTGCGCAATTGGTTACCACAGAACCGTTTGCTCAATTTATAAAGCGCTCGGCTATAATTGAGATAAGGCGGATTCTGCCAGGACGGAACGCCGAACTCACCGAGTACCGTCTTAACCTTTTCTTCGACCTTCACAAGCGTTGGGAATTCGGC
>JBDRUX010000114.1:0-5403 GCA_039801565.1 Caldifarciminota bacterium | reverse complement strand
ACTCTTGCTTTAAGGTTGAGTTTTGATTATTATTTTTTAAAGTACTGGTCATTATTTGCTCCTTTCTGCGGTTAGTTTAACAAAACTGACTGTAGAACACAATGGCCAGTTTTTGGTTTGGCGCCAGGGGTGGGAACCACCCCTGGGTCTCTTCTGTTCTCTTGCCATATTTATCCTTTCTCCATTTTGCAGACATTATAGCACATAACTGCGGTGTCGGAGGTTGCTTCCCAGGTGACGTACGGGGCTACCTACCGAGCTGCTCCCGAGGTTGCTCCCCAAGTTGCCTACCGAGTTGCTCCCGAGGTCGCCTACGAAGTCGCTCCCCAACCTGCCTACCAACCAACCCCCAAAGCAACTCCCAAGGTAACTCCCCAAGCAACCTACGGGGCAGCTTAGGGGATAGCCTACGGGGTCACCCCCTATACGATACCCCCTCCCTAAAGGAAAATTAGCGTAACCCACGGATGAATAACAAGATAGACGAAAAAATCGGTCATTTTTAGGTTGAAATATATTTCAACTTCGTTATAATATTTTTAATGGCGAAAAAGTCCTTCATTTTTACTAAAGAAATGGCAGAGAAGCTTAAAGCATCACGAAGAAAAGCCAATTTAAAACAACGGGAAGTTGCTGATCTGTTAGGATTAAAATCAAAATACGGACGAAGTTTTATAGCCCGTTTAGAAAACGAACTCATCCGAAATCCAAGTTTACGAACAGTTCTTGACTATCTTCGAATCTGCGGTGCATCTTGGGTTGAATTTTTAAAGAAATGGATGAATCCAGAGTATTGCTAAATGAACTCCTGAGGAATATTATTAGGGCTAAAAGCTAAATAAGGTTTCAAGCCTTTCTGGTTCAACCGCTTTACGACATGGGGATAAAGGAAGATATATTCTTCTTCAATCATTTCGGCTAATCTGGGTTTAATCTTCCTTAACCGATTTTTAAGTTTTTCCAAGTTGGCTTTCGGGCTAAAGGAGAGCATCACTGCGGGATGGCACCGAACCCCATATTTAACGAGATTGACTAAAGCATTGATTTGAAGGTCAAAGCCTTCCGGATTGGCTTGGGTCAACTGAAAAAATTCTTCGTTGTTTGTCCCTTTTAACGAGACCCGACCTTCAATTGACCGAAAAGGATTTAAGTCGCGAGCAAAATCTTCATCAATTAGCGTGCCGTTGGTCTCCAAGATAAAATGATAACCTGATTTCTCAATTCGTTCCAGAACTGAGAGGAAGTGCGATTTGTGAAGAGTTGGTTCATTACCACTGATTCGCAAAAGTTTATAATGGTATTTTTCGGCACAGTGGGTAAGATTAAAGAATACATCACTCGGCGAATAAAACTTACCAATTTTTTCAGGATTATCTCTTGGCTGGTTACTCCAACAGAATACGCAATTGAGATTACAGCCAACACAATCCGCAGTGGCAATACCACCATACCATCGGCCCGGACGGGCAATACGGTAATATTTTCGCTTTTCACCACTAATAACCAGTGGTTTTATCTTTTCGGCTAATGCCTTTGGGTCAAAGCTCACGTTTTTGTGATAGGTCTTGTGTTAACCGTGATTGGGTCTTGCTATTATTCCGATTTATTCGTCAGTCCTTAATCCTAATACCTGTTCCATTCCATAAAAACCGGCTGGTTGGTTTTGAATAAATCTTATTGCCTTTATTACTCCTTGAGCAAAAGCAAAGCGACTTTGAGCCTTATGCGCCAATTCGATCCGTTCACCTTTTTGGCCAAAGATTACATAGTGTTCGCCCACGGCATCACCGGAGCGAATCGAAACTACTCCAATTTCATCTTTTCCCTTTGGTTTGGTTCGGTTCTCTCGGTTATAAACAATTTGCTTCTTACCTAAGACGTTTTCAATTACACTGACCAATTTTTTAGCAGTGCCACTTGGCGCATCCTTCTTTTGGGCGTGATGGATCTCTAAAATCTCAATATCAAAGTCATCACCTAATAGTTTAGTCGCCAATTCAGTCAATCGGCATAAGACCTGAACGCCAATCGAAAAATTCGGTGAATAAACGATTGGTATCCTTTCACTCAATTTCTTGATTTCATTCATCTCGGCTAAAGAAAAACCAGTTGTGCCAAGGATATACCTTTTGTTAGCCCTGGTGATAATAGCAGCATGGCTTAAAGAAGCAGTTGGGTTAGTAAATTCGACACAAACATCGCAATCAGCAATGACCGATTCTAAGTCAGCGGATATTTTCCCTTTACCAATAGGGGTATCAATTAAAGGATGACCAAATGACTCTACCCCGCCCACTAACTCCATATCGGACTGTTCTAAAATTAACGGTGCCAAAGCACTTCCCATTTTACCACAAACGCCAATGATTAAAACTCTAATCAATTCAAAATTCCGTAGTCGTGCAGGGCTTTCTTTATGACTGCCAAACTTTCTTGGCTTGGTTCACACAACGGTAACCGCAAGTCACCAGCCGGCATCTTCATTAGATTCATTGCGGTCTTAATTGGAATTGGATTAGTTTCGACAAACATCGCTTTGGCTAAAGGAAATAATTTTTTGTTCAGCTTTAGGGCTTCTTTTAACTTACCAGCAAAGTAGTATTCAATCATTTCCGCTAAGTCTTTGGGGACAATATTGGCAATTACCGAGATTACCCCTTTGCCGCCAAGGGCTAAAATCGGTAGGGTCAAAGAATCATCACCGGAAAGCAAACTAATCCTATTCCCGCACCGAACAATAATCTCAGCTGCTTGGTCTAAGTTACCACTCGCCTCCTTTACTCCAATAATATTATCGCAATCGTTAACCAATCGTTCTAAAGTTTTGGGCAGAATATTAACTCCGGTTCGACCCGGGATATTATAGACGATAATCGGTATATTCCCGTTTTCGCTAATAGTCCGAAAATGGCGATAGATTCCTTCCTGAGTTGGTTTGTTATAGTAAGGAGAAACAATTAAGACGGCATCAGCCCCCAACTCTTTTGCCTTTTTGGTTAAGGCAATAGTCTTTTTGGTGCAATTGGTGCCAGCTCCAGCAATGACCGGGACTTTCTTATTTGCCGTCTCGACGGTGGTGGTTATGACTGCTTCCCATTCGGCTTCGGTCAAAGTTGGCGCCTCACCGGTTGTGCCGCAAGGCACCAATCCTTTAGTTTTATTCTTGAGTTGGAATTTTATATTTTGTACCAAGCCCTCTAAATCTACTTGGTCTTTTTTAAATGGTGTAACGAGAGCAACGATTGAACCGTTTAATTTTTCCTTCGTCAACATAAAACTCCCTAAACTGTGTTCCGTTTTTCTTTAACCGTGCCCAATCCTCAACTCTCAGTCACTGGTTTTAAAAACAAGTTACGATTCACGGGGCACAGTTAATGGATCACGGGAAGGTTGGCTGGGTTCGGCTAAAATTTGGTCAATCTCCGAACCTTCCAAAATTTCCTTTTCCAATAGTTTCTTGGCTAATCGAATCAATTTGGGCTTATTTTCTTCAATTAACCGACTGGCGCGTTGGGCTTGTTCTTCAACAATTCGTTTAATCTCTTCATCAATCAATCGGGCGGTCTCTTCGGAAAAATTGCGGTGCAGACCAAATTCGCGTCCTAAGAAAATTTCTTCATCTTTTTTACCAAAAGTGAGTGGTCCAAGCCGTTCGCTCATTCCCCATTCGCAGACCATCTTTCTTGCCAATTGGGTGGCACGGTCAATATCGTCACGGGCACCAGTTGAAAGGTCATTAAAGATTAGCAGTTCCGCCGCTCGCCCACCCAACATCACTGCCAATTGATTTAGACAATAGGTCTTAGAATAAATCTTACGGTCATCGATCGGTAATTGCTGAGTAATACCCAAGGCACGGCCTCGTGGGATTATCGTCACCTTATGAATCGGGTCAGTGCCAGGAATCAATTTTGACACCAAGGTGTGACCAGCCTCGTGATAAGCAATCCACTCCTTCTCTTGCTCGGATATCAAGAGGCTCTTTCTTTCTACCCCCATCAAGACTTTATCTTTGGCATCTTCAAAATCTTGCATCGTCACCTGATTACGATTCCGGCGTGCGGCTAAAAGAGCTGCTTCATTCACCATATTAGCTAAATCAGCTCCGGAAAAGCCTGGTGTCCCCCTTGCCAAAATTTTTAAATTAACGTCATTGGCTAATGGTATTTTTCTGGTGTGAACCTTCAAAATCGCTTCTCGACCCAATATATCTGGTCGGTCAACAACAATCTGACGGTCAAAGCGTCCCGGTCGGAGCAGTGCCAAATCTAAGATATCCGGTCGGTTGGTCGCCGCCATAATAATAACGCCATCGGTCGTTTCAAAACCATCCATTTCCACTAAGAGTTGATTTAAAGTCTGCTCCCTTTCATCGTGCCCTCCGCCTAAACCTGCCCCGCGTTGCCTGCCCACTGCATCAATTTCATCAATAAAGATGATACAGGGTGCGTTCCGCTTACCTTGTTCGAACAGGTCACGAACGCGGGCTGCCCCAACCCCCACAAACATCTCAACAAAATCCGAACCGGAGATAGAAAGGAAAGGTACCCCGGCTTCCCCGGCTACGGCACGAGCTAAAAGGGTCTTACCGGTTCCAGTCGGTCCGACTAACAAGACCCCTTTCGGAATTTTACCGCCCAATTTCTGAAACTTCTGCGGGGCTTTCAGGAATTCAATTACTTCTTTTAACTCTTCTTTTGCTTCATCCACACCCGCCACATCATCAAAGGTTACCTTGGGTCGGCTTTCATTAAGGATTCTCGCTCTACTTTTGCCAAAACTGAATGCCCGGTCCGGTCCTACTGACATCCGTCGAATCAATAAGAACCAAATACCTAAAACCAAAACCCAGGGCAAAATCCCAAGCACAATTGAAGTCCAATTTGATGATGGCTTAGCATTTACGGTCACGCCCTTTTCTAAGAGTCGTTTTACTAAATCTGGGTCATCAAAAGGGATATAAGTTTTAAATTCTTTAAATTGCATAATTGTTCGGCCAATTGGTTTCTGGACCGCGGTTTTGAATCGCCCGGAGATTTCTCTTTCCACGATGGTAACTGATTCGATATTGCCCTGTGCCAACTCCGAATTGAATTGGGTGAAATCAATGTTAACCCTATTGCTCCGACGCAGCGCAAAGAAATTCCAAATCGCCCAGGCTAAAAGGAAAATTATCAACCAAACAACAATTTGGCTGGCTATTCGATTCTTGGGATTCGGTCTTTCCATTGCTTAATCCTAACCCATAAAAACTTTTTCGTGTCAGCTGAAACTTCGGCACGACAGGCTCTTCGTCCCCCTAAAATCCAAAGGATTCCTTTACTATCACACAATAAGAGCAAATGGGAACGAAGCCGGCGGGGCACTTTATCATCAATTAGAATATCCTTTAACTTTTTCGTC
>JBDRUX010000113.1:0-5646 GCA_039801565.1 Caldifarciminota bacterium | reverse complement strand
TAAAGCGGTGGGTAAAGCTATTGGAGTTAAAGAAGGTGGTGAAACAATTGATGAGAGAGTTAAATGGCGCAGTTGATAAGCGGAGTGAAAAGATTTTAGACCTTATGAAGCAAGTTATTGATAATGGGAAAACGATTGGCAGATTAGTCGATTTTGATGCGGCTTGGGGTTATAAGGTTCATTTGGTTTGTGACGAGATACGAGGTTTAATCGGGAGTATTTAGCGGCGAATGGGATAGAGGCTTATATTCCGGCGCGGCGGGGTAGTAGTAAGATTGATAGATTTATCTTGGAAGGTGGGCGGGTGCGTTGTATTGGTGGTAAGGTTTCGATTGGGAAGATTAAGCAAGAAGGTGGAAGGCTTCATTATTTTTCGGCAAAAGACTGTGGTGGATGTGGGCATTATGGCGGTTGTGTTTCGGCTGGTGAGATAAGTCGGTATATTGGGCTTGGGGAGATGTTGATTCAGGCTATAATGGCGGTGATAGCGCTTGATTTAAAGACGATGCTAAGGGGTGTGGGTTAATAAAAGGTTTTTGGGTTAAACCGGAGTAAGGGCAGGAGAGAAATAAAGGAAACGGGCTAACGAATCTGCCTGACGCTGTATGAGAATAATAGACGAAACCATCACAAATTCAAAACCCACTTTTTCAGAGTTCTCTGAAATAACATTGGACAGCACTCTTAAGCAAACAATGGATGTTACACATAAATGGGTTTGTTGCTGGCATGAGAACTTAGGTGGTCAGTGGCCTTGGTATTCTAATCCAACCGCTTATGCTTGCCTTTCCTGGGATGAAACTAATGGTACTACCTGGGATACTTTAATTAGCCCAAGAATCAATCTGGCTGGCTGTTCTTCGATTGTATTTAGACAGTCGAGTTATTCCAATCTCTTTGGAATTTTAGAAAAGAAAAAAATGTTTGACAAAACAAAAGAATTTGTTTCAAATTATATTGGAGTTTTAAATGACTTTTGTAATCATTATAGAGGTAAATTCTCTCTGGAATAATTTTGTCCAATTTCAGAAGTTTTTGTTCCGGTTCTATAATGACTTCTGGTCTTTTATTGTTGGCAGAAGGAACCGGGCTTTATAAAAGAAAGGTTTTAGTATGAAACCTTTCGAAATTTATGAGTTAGTAGCAGAACTAAAAAACAAAAGACCTTAAGGAGGTTAAAATGCTTAAGGGTAGACTTATAAAAGCAGTCTTTGTGGGGCTTATGATATTTTCAACTGGTCTCTCTCAACCCTCGCAATGTAAAATGCCCGCAGAAGGAGAAAGTTTTAATCCGTTTGACCCACAACATATTAAAGACCTTAAAAAAGCTCTTCCTGGCTACATAGAAGCGATAAAAACAGAAAGAGACCTTGATATGATGTGTGAGTATATGCAATCTCTGATTTGGCTAAAGGACACAAGTGCAGTAATGCCTCTTATCGAGTTTCTTTATGATACCAACCGGGTTTATAGAGAGTATCGAACTCGAGGAATAAACGAAAGAGGAATGGTCATTCGCGATTCCGTCCAGGTAGGAGCAGAACCGCCTGACAGCGCAAGACGAGCAGATACACCAAGAGTTATGGCGACTATCGCTTTGGGTGCCATAGGAGATAAAAGGGCGGTACCGGTATTAAAATGGTGTTTGGAACGAAAGCAGGAGGAAAGGGTTAGATTGCAAGCAGCACTTGCTTTATGTGACATAGGCGAAGTTTCAATAGGGTTACCCGTGGTTGAAGAATATGCACGGCGGAAAGGTCCACCGCCATGGAATATTTATCGAACTGTGGATTGGTTTTATCCGGCTAAATTACATTCCGTACGACACAAAAACAACAAGAATCGCGAGATGATAATTGAATATTTTGAAAGAGCCGTCAATTTCACCAACGAACACATAAGAGTAAAAGCGGCGCTGTGGTTACTGGAACTTAATAAGAAGAAATATCGCAATATCGCTTTACAGACCGGATTAGAAATTGCCCGTAATGGAAAGGATAGCGCGGCTAGGTCTACAGCAATGATCATTTTTGGCGATATCGGCGGCAAAACTGGTCAGGATTTACTAAAAGAATTCATCAGTGACAAAGATAGATTAGTGGCAAACCAGGCGAGAAGGGTGTTAAATAGGCTTGAAGGGAGGAAAGATGAATAAGAGATGGATTTCTTTATTCATTTTCTTTTTATTCGCAATTCTTCAAGCAACACCATACGACCGTAATGAGGCTGTTTCATATGCTGAAGAATGGCAAGAACGCCGTAATGGCAATTATCATGATTATGGAGAATGGCGGAATGGTGTGTGGAAATGTCTTGACTGTTCAAATTTTGTCTCGCAGTGTTTGAGAGAGGGCGGCTTGCGATTTGTTGAGAAGTTGTATGACTTGCTACCTTCTGGGTGTAAAAAACCTAAATTTTGGGTTGATAGGTTTGGTTGTATCCCTTGGGCTGAAGGTTTGCACGATTACTTGACCGGAGTTCTTGGATGTCCTTGTATTCCAATGCCTCCTGGGCAAAGGTGGTTTCCTTCGGGTGTCAGGCCGGGAGATGTTGCATTTTTCCAATATTGGGATTCGCAAGAGCAAAGATGGCGGTGGCATGCCGTAATTATTATTGGGATAAATGGCAACACCATTATTTACGCTGCTCATTGTACTGATAGAAGTGACGGTAATTTACTTAATACTTATGTTACCGGTTATTTACACGTTGTCTTTATTCCAGACCAAGTCCTTGGCTGTAAAACCGAAAGACCCAAAGAAAGTTTTGATAGCACTTTTTGTAACCCGCCCAAAAACCCTAAATTTTCAGCGCGGCATCAATATAAGTGTTGCTGGCATGAGAACTTAGGTGGTCAGCGGCCTTGGTATTCAAATCCAACCGGTTATGCTTGTCTTTCCTGGGATGAAACCAATGGCACAACCTGGGATACTTTAATTAGCCCAAGGATAAATCTTGCTGGTTGTTCTTCGGTTGTTTTTAGACAGTCGAGTTATTCTAATCTCCAACGGGGTGGCAATAAGATAATAGAAATTAGAGGTTCGATTGATAATGGCGCCAACTGGTCATATTATATCGGGACTGACACTTTAACTGAAGCGTCTCTACCTTGGGCTACGAATCAAAGGAATGTCCGAATCGCTTGGATTTATAAAGGTTCAGTTCAATATGGCAGATACTGGTGCATTGACGATGTCCAACTTCTAGTAAAGCCGGGTCGTAGTAAAGATGCCAGTGTATCAGAAATTCTTTCCCCAAAAGGAATAATTGCTCAAGGAAAAATTATTACGCCTTATGTAGTAGTCCAAAATTTCGGGCCTGAGTTTGAAAGCTTGAGTGTAACTCTTAAGATTGGTTCTAATTATACTGATGTTAAAAGTATTCGACTACCTTATATCTACGATTCGGTCTTAACATTTACTCCTTGGACTGCAACACCAGGAAATTATACTGCTACTTGCTATTGTAACCTGTCTGGTGATGAGTTTAGAGGTAATGACACAGCGACTTTGAATTTTAAAGTAGTAGCCGATACCTGGGTGAAAATGTTTCCGGTTTATAACGGTGGGGTTCAAGCCGGAGCTTGTATCACTTCGACCGGGAATGAAACATTATTTTGTGTAACCGATAGGAATAAGTTCTTTGCCAGTTATCTAATATCCCAAGACCTGTGGAAAAATCGTTGTCCGACACCAGAATATTTTGGTCAAGGCGGTAGCATTGCTTATGCCAATGGCAACTATCTTTATGCTTTGCGCGGGCTTGCCTCGAAAAAATTTTATCGCTATAACATCGCAGCCAATTCCTGGACACCTTTAGCTGATGCCCCGGATAAAATTGGCCGTGGCGGGGCTTTGGCTTACGGCGGTTCGGGTTGTCTTTATGCACTCCGCGGTTCTAATAACAAGTCATTTTACCGCTACAACATTGCTAACAATACCTGGCAGACTTTGGCTGAGACTCCTGGAAAAATTGAAGAAGGCGGCAGTTTAGTTTGGACCGGTGGTAATTTTCTTTATGCTTTGAGAGGCGATGACAAAACCGATTTCTATCGTTATGATATTTCTAAAAATCAATGGATGAGTATGGCGCCAATCCCAGCCGCGGTTAAGTTCGGGGGCTCTTTAGCCTATTCGCCTTTGACCAATAAAATCTATGCGTTCTGTGGCAATAATACCAGTTACTTTTATGTCTATAATATCGCTAATAATACCTGGACAACAAGAAGACAGACACCTTACCCGGTTAAACGCGATGCTTGCTTGACTTATGCGGATTGTTCAATCTATGGTATTTTAGGCAGGGGTTATGATAATGACTTTTGGCGTTATTCACCGCCGGTTGGTGGTGATTACAAAGAAGGAGAAGAAGACAAAAACGAAGATTTAGAACAAGGGAGGATTAAATACGAACCAAATGATTGGTTAGAAAAAGGTTCGGAAATACAACTAACCTATGACCCTAATAATAAATATAACCCACAATATTCACCAGATGGAACCTTGATTTCATATGTGGCGGAAGATACGGCTAAAGGATGTTTGCAAATCTATAAGATACCAGCTGAAGGTGGCGAAGCGGTTAACTTAACTAATGACTATGTAACCTACGAGAATCCAGTTTGGTCTTCGGACGGAAAATGGTTAATAGCATCCGGTGACGATGGGATTTACAAAATTCCCAGTAATGGTAGTAGCCCAAGCGAATTAATCGTTCAGGGCACGATAGCCGTTCCTAAATGGGTTGCTAATGATGAATGGGTCGTTTATGAGAAATGGAGTGATAATGGCACTGGTCCGAAAAACACTCATAATATCTACAAAGTGAGAAATGATGGGACTGACGAAGTTTGTTTATTAACAAGTAATGATGAATATCTTCAACCTCAACCAATAACCGATAATGAAGTTATCTGCGTCAAACTGAAGGGCGAGTCTTATCAAATTTATAAGATAGCTAACGGCGAAGAGATTCAGTTAACTTCAGATTATTGCGAAAATATAAATCCTTCGCTTTCCCCGGATGGGGAATGGATAACTTATCAGAAATTGGATGAAAGTGGCTATTGGCAGATTTATAAAATGCGGACTAACGGTGAAGAAGAGACCGAGCTGACAACCGAAGATTGCCATCACGAGACACCAGTCTTTTCCCCGGATGGTAATTGGATTGCCTATAGTAAATGGCCCAAAGATACCAGCGGTGCTTATGAGTATAGCCAGATTTGTTATATCTCTAAGGATGGTGGCGAAGAGACCGCGCTTAACGACCCTGATGGTATCAGGGAAAATCCTTGTTGGTCGCCGGATAATGCTTATATCGTATACCAAAAAACTACCGAGGATGCATCCTGTGGCGAAGGCAGAAAGAAACATAAGCAGTTATACAAGATTAGGACCAATTTGAAATACCTTGTGCCGGTGGAAAGCCTGGCTGGTAAATTGCCCAAAGTATTTGCCTTGTATCAGAATCGCCCCAATCCATTTCGAGCAGCAACCAAAATCAGATATGCGATACCAATTGAGTGTTGGGTTAACCTCGATATTTTTGACTTGACCGGAAGGATTGTAAAAACTTTGGTGAATGATAAGCAGAAACCGAACTATTACATAGTGAAATGGGATGGAAGAGATAATCAGGGTAAAA
>JBDRUX010000112.1:0-5724 GCA_039801565.1 Caldifarciminota bacterium | reverse complement strand
GGCTTTCAAGTTTCCACTTCCCAAATTATAATAAGCTTAAAACGATGAAAGGAGGCAAACAGAATGGCAGAAGAAATTTACCATCCGCCTAAAGAATTGGTGGAAAATTCCAACATTAAGAAATTTATGGATAAACATGGCATTAAAAATCTGGACGAACTCTTAAAGCGAGCATCGGACTTAGAGTGGTTCTGGGGAGAAATGGCAAAGGAATTGGAATGGTATAAACCTTTTGACAAGGTCTTAGAGTGGAATCTACCTTTTGCCAAATGGTTTGTTGGTGGGAAAATCAATATCGTCCATAACTGTTTAGACCGCTATATCAAGACCGGACGCAAGAACAAAGTTGCCTATATCTATGAAGGCGAACCCGGTGAAATCGAACGCTGGACCTACGAAGCCTTATATAAAGAAGTAAATAAACTCGCTAACGCCTTAAAGAAACTCGGTGTCAAAAAAGGTGACCGGGTGATGATTTTCTTGCCAATGATTCCACAATTACCGATCGCAATGCTCGCTTGTGCCAAAATCGGTGCGATTCATTCGGTGGTATTCTCTGGTTTCAGTGCAATGTCTTTAAGAGACCGAATCTTAGATGCCGAAGCCAAAGTTCTTATTACTAGTGACGGCGGTTATCGCCGAGGTAAATTTGTCACTTTAAAACAAAATGCCGACGAAGCGGTTAAAGATACGCCAAGTATTGAACATCTAATTGTCTTTAATCGCGCTAATCAAAAAGTTCCGATGCAAGAGGGACGAGATTTGTGGTGGCACGAAATTACCGCTAAGGAATCCGAAGAATGCCCAACCGAACCAATGGATTCGGAAGATATCCTTTATACGCTTTATACCTCGGGAACAACTGGTAAACCGAAGGGAATTGTTCATGTCCATGGTGGTTATGCAGTTGGAACTTATACTACCCTTAAGTTTGTCTTCGACATTAAAGACGATGATATCTGGTGGTGTGCCGCTGATATCGGCTGGGTGACTGGTCACAGTTATATTGTCTATGCTCCTTTGATGTTGGGTGCAACTTCGATTCTTTATGAGGGTGCACCGGATTATCCTGAACCAGACCGTTGGTGGAAGATTATTGAAAGAGAAAAGGTGACCATTCTCTATACCTCACCAACTGCGATTCGGATGCATATGAAATACGGCGAACAATGGGCAAAGAAACACGATTTGAGCAGCCTAAGACTATTGGGGTCAGTTGGTGAACCAATCAATCCTGAAGCTTGGCGTTGGTACTATAAAAATATTGGTGGCAGCCGGTGCCCAATTATGGATACTTGGTGGCAGACCGAGACCGGGACCTTTGTCGTTTCACCATTACCAATTACACCACTAAAGCCTGGTTCGGCAACTAAACCTCTGCCCGGATTTGCGGCTGATGTCTATGACCAAGATGGTAAGCCAATAAAACCAGGACATAACGGCTTTGCGGTTATTCTAAAACCCTGGCCAGCAATGCTCCGAACCCTTTATAAAGACCCTGAACGCTACAAACAGGTCTATTGGTCACGATTCCCAGGCGTATACCTAACCGGCGATTCCGCCACAATTGATAATGACGGGTATTTCTGGTTTCGAGGTAGAGCCGATGAGGTGTTAAATGTGGCGGGTCACCGATTGGGAACCGCTGAGGTTGAATCAGCTTTGGTTGCTCATCCCGCAGTAGCTGAAGCCGCGGTGATTGGTGTTCCCCATGAAGTTAAAGGTGATGTACCAAAAGCCTATGTCACCTTAAAAGTTGGCTTCAAACCATCCGAAGAGTTGAGCAAAGAACTTAAAGACTGGGTAGCAAAAGAGATTGGACCAATTGCCCGACCGGAATGGATTGAATTCCGGGATAAACTACCCAAGACCCGTTCGGGCAAGATTATGCGCCGACTCTTAAAAGCCGAAGCCTTGGGCAAAGATGTCGGCGACATATCAACGCTGGAGGAATAGAAGATAAGCCACCGAGTCACAGAGACACAGAGCACAAACATAGCTAAGGAACTAACAGAAAAAATCATTGGGTGTGCGATTGAAGTTCATCGCAATTTAGGTCCCGGACTCTTAGAACAAATCTACGAAACAGCTCTTTGTATTGAATTAGAACTTGCTGGTTTAAGATATCAACGTCAAATGACTTTCCCTTTGCTTTATAAAGAGAGACCGATTGGCGAATATCGAGTAGACCTAATTATAGAAGACAGTGTGATTGTTGAAGTTAAAAGCGTCGAACGGTTCGACCCGTTGTTTGAGGCACAAGTTCTGACTTACTTAAAGCTTACTGGCAAAAAAGTTGGACTACTTATTAATTTTAACTCACGGCTTCTTAAAGATGGTATAAAAAGATTGATTCTTTAAAAATCTCTGTGTCTCGGTGCCTCTGTGGCAATTAAGGAGGTCTTGTGAATAAGGTTTTCAATCGGTGGTGGATAGTAGTTGGTGCGATACTAATCCAACTCTGTTTAGGTGCCATCTATGCCTGGAGTGTGTTCCGTATTCCATTACAAAAAGTGCTCACCATATCACCAACCCAAGCATCGTTGCCATTTTCTTTTGTTCTCATTTTCTTTGCCTTAGCTACTATCATTGGTGGTCGCTGGCAGGATAAAGCCGGTCCAAGAATAGTGGCAATTGCCGGTGGCATCTTACTTGGAATCGGAATGATTATTGCCGGTTTTGCCCAATCGCTTTTAATTATAATTATCGGCTATGGGATAGTATCAGGGATTGGCATTGGCTTGGCTTATGTCTGTCCAATTTCTTGTGGCGTGAAATGGTTTCCGGACAAGCGGGGTTTGATTACTGGTTTAGCCGTGGCTGGTTTTGGTGCCGGTGCCTTAATTGTCGGACCACTGGCAAGGGCATTAATTGACTCGATCGGTGTTTTTAATACCTTCCGGATCCTTGGTATCATTTTCTTAGTCTTAGTTGTTATCGGCGCCCTAATTTTGCGCAATCCGCCAATTGGCTATAAACCAGTTGGCTGGAATCCACCAGCAACTACAACCACTACTCGAATTGATTACTCACCTGGTCAGATGCTTGCCACTGGACAATTTTACTTAATCTGGTTAATGTATTTCTTTGGCTGTGCTTCAGGATTAATGATTATCGGACAGACCTCGCCTATCGGTCAAGAACTGGCAAAATATTCAAAAGAGACCGCTGCTTTTGGCGTTAGCATTTTAGCGATTTTTAATGCTGTGGGTAGAATCTTTTGGGGTAGGATATCCGACTCATTAGGTAGAATGAAAACGCTTTTCTTGATGTTTTTAATCTGTGGGTTAGCAGTTCTATCTTATAACCTGATTGCTGCAGTTCCTGCGTGGTTTTGGGTTGGTATCTCGTTAGTTGGACTTTGCTTTGGTGGCTACCTTGCCTTATTCCCAGCTATAACCGCTGATTTCTATGGCACAAAAAGTATTGGGGTAAATTACGGATTAGTCTTTACCGCTTATGGTGCCGGTGGTTTATTGAGTAATATCTTTGCTCCAAAGGTAAAAGAGATAACCGGTAATTATACCTTTGCCTTTATCGTAATTGGGGTTTTGTGTTTAGTCGGTGCAATATTGACCTTTATGGTTAAAGCACCAAAAAGACAGTTGTAGCGGTGCGATTTATCTCCAATAACGGTAGCGGTTTGATTTATCAAACTAAGAAAGGAGTGTTTTGAATGAAAAAGAAAAAAGCAATCAAAAAAGTTAAGAAAGTTTCTAAGAAAAAACCCCTAAAGAAAAAACCAATTCCAGCAAAACCTAAAGAATTAACCGTTGAAGAACGACTGGCACTAGCAAAGAAACCTGGGCAAGATGCCCTAAAACTTCATCCGTTCTATAAAGGTAAAATTCAGGTTGCGCCCAAATGCGTAATTCGTGACTTTAACGATTTCGCTATCTGGTACACTCCAGGCGTTGCCGAACCTTGTAAAGACATCAAAGCCAACCCAGAAAAAGTCTGGGAACATACTAACCGCGCCAATACGATTGCGGTATTTACCGATGGCACAAGGGTCTTAGGATTGGGCGATATTGGACCTGAAGCATCACTTCCGGTAATGGAAGGAAAATCTTTATTATTTAAATATTTAGGTGGCGTGGATGCGGTTCCAATCGCGATTCGAACCAAAGACCCCGAGGAATTTATTCAGTGTGCAAAGTGGCTTGAGCCCTGTTTTGGTGGCTATAACCTTGAGGATATTGAACAGCCCAAGTGTTTCTATATCCTTGACCGATTGCGCCAAGAGATGAATATTCCAGTTTGGCACGATGACCAGCAAGGAACCGCAGCGGTTACCGTTGCCGGATTGATTAATGCCTTAAAGATTGTTGGCAAAGATGTGAAAAAGGTTCGAGTCGGAATGATTGGTGCTGGTGCAGCCGGGATTGCCTGCTTACGTGTGATGGTTGCTTATGGTTTTGACCCGGCTAAGATTGTGATGTGCGATATCTATGGTATTGTCCATAAAGACCGCCCAGATTTTGAAAAACATTTTGAATATACTAAAGACTTAATCTTAAAGACCAATGCTGAAGGGCGCAAAACCGAAAAGATTGAAGATGCAATTCCTACTACGATGGAAGGGATGGATATAGTTATTGCTTATTCCAAACCCGGTCCGGATACGATTAAGAAAGAATGGATTTCGAGGATGGCGAAAGACCCAATTCTTTTCACCTGTGCCAATCCGATTCCAGAGATTTGGCCCTGGGAGGCTAAAGAAGCCGGTGCCAAGATTGTTGCCACGGGTCGAAGTGATTTTCCCAATCAAGTGAATAACTCTTTAGGATTTCCTGGTATTTTCCGTGGCGCCTTAGATGTCAATGCCCGAACCATCACGGACGAGATGTGTATTGCTGCTGCCATAGAACTGGCAAAAGTGGCAGAAGACCGCGGCTTACGCGAAGACTATCTAATTCCGACAATGGACGACTGGGAGGTTTATCCAAGAGAAGCGGTAGCGGTCGGAATGAAGGCGATTGAACAAGGCGTAGCAAGAATTACGATGTCCCGTGACGAACTCTACAAAAAAGCCGAGAAGACGATTAAAGAAGCACGGGCGATGTCAAAAGGATTAATGAGACAGGGCTTTATTCCAAAACCACCAAAAACCTTATAAATTTCAAAATCATAAGGGCGGGCATTTGCCCGCCCTTTTTATTTAACCACAGAGATAGCAAAGAAAAAAGAATTATATACCAAAGATGAGACCAATTAAGTGATTACCAAATTTAAAATTGTCTTACATTCCCGACCGGTCGTTAGGACGGGTTTTGTGCCAGGAAAACTTGAAATATATTTCAAGTTTAAAATGACCAATTTTTTCGTCTATCGTGTTGGTCGTCCGTCGGTTACGCTAATTTTCCATTAGGGAGGGGGTATCGTATAGGGGGTGACCCCGTAGGCTACCCCCTAAGTTACTCCGTAGGCTACCTCCTAAGTTACCTGGGGAGTTGGTTCGGGAGCTACTTCGGGAGCTGGTTAGTAGGCAGGTTGGGTAGTGGGTTAGGAGGCGACTTCGGAAGCGACCCCGTAGGCAACTTGGGAGCAACCTGGTAGGTAACCCCGTAGGTAACCTGGGAAGCAACCTCCTATACTCCCTCATTATTTCCAGTTATGTGCTATAATGTCTGCAAAATGGAGAAAGGATAAATATGACAAGAGAACAGAAGAGACCCAGGGGTGGGAACCACCCCTGGCGCCAACCCAAAAACTGGCCATTGT
>JBDRUX010000111.1:0-5965 GCA_039801565.1 Caldifarciminota bacterium | reverse complement strand
TGTAAGGCTCGACCCGAAAGACCAGGCGCGTGACCATCAATCACTTTATGCGCCTGCTTGGTCAAAACAATATTTCTCAAAATTTTTTCTTCCCCGGCGACAACACCAGGGAAGTTCATCAATTCAGCTAATCCTAAAACCTTTGGGTTAAAAAGTAACTTTTTAATTATCTTGTCATCAATTTTAGCACCAGCTGTTTCCATAGTCGTTGCTGGCACACAGGATGGTATCATCACAAAAAGGTTAAACGGTAAGCCGGAACTGGTTTTTAGTAGATACTCGATACCTTTTATTCCTAACACATTGGCAATTTCGTGAGGGTCAGCGATAATCGTCGTTGTGCCGTGTGTCAAGACCAAACGAATGAACTCGCAGGGTGCCAAAAGGGAACTCTCAATATGGATATGACCATCAATGAAACCGGGCAAAAGGAATTTGCCCTCAAGGTCGTAAATTATCTTTGCCTTGGTATAATCGGCGCTCACACCGACAATCGTATCTGCTTCGATTGCCACATTAGTTCTTTCAACCTCACCGGAAAAGACATTAACGATTTGGCAATTTTTCAATAAGACCCTGGCTGGTTTATCACCCCGGGCAATGGCAATCTTTTCGGCTAAAGAGTTTAGGCTTTTATTCAAATTAGTATTAAGCAAATCTTCCAAGTTATTCTTGTTCAATATAAGCAATGTAAGGGAGATTTCGATACTGCTCGTTATAATCTATGCCATAGCCAACCACAAACTTATTGGGAACGGTGAAACCAAGATAATCAATCTTGATATCAATCTGATGACGCTCGGGTTTATCTAAAAGCACGCAGGTCTTTAAACTACGGGGTTGGCGCAATTGCAAATGGTCAATAATATATTTAAGGGTCAATCCGGTATCGAGTATGTCTTCTACCAAAAGGACATCTCTTTCGATGATTGGTGTCTTCAAATCGGTTACGATTTTAACAATACCCGAAGTTTTTGTGCTGTCGCCATAACTTGAGACGGTAAGAAAATCGAAACTGACCGGAATTGTTAAGTAGCGGGCTAAATCTGCCATAAACACCCAAGCCCCTTTCAATATTCCAACCAAGAGCGGCTCCCGATATTCATAATCAGCTGAGATTTGGCTGGCTAATTCTTTAACCCGTTTTTGAATTGCTTGTTCGGTAATTAACGGAATAACTTTAATTGCCATTATTGGTGAGACAAGTGATTAAGGAAAGGGTATCGGGGCGACTGGATTTGAACCAGCGACCTCTTGGTCCCGAACCAAGCGCGCTAAACCAACTGCGCTACGCCCCGACATTATCACTAACCAAAGGAACGAACACACAATCAAAGAGTGGTCTTGATTTTAATTTATCACCAGTTTTAATTACTAAAAATAACTTCTGGGCATAGGCGGGACCGATTGGTAGTACCATTCGGCCCTTTTCCGCTAACTGCTCAGCCAATGGCAGGGGAATCTCAGTAGCCGCAGCCGTGACAATGATGCGGTCATAAGGGGCAAATTCCTTCCAACCAAAAAAACCGTTACCAACTTTAAATCGAACATTGGTATAACCTAAATTGCGCAGACGCTGACTCGCCTCTTGCGAGAGATTAGAAAATCGTTCTACAGTATAGACAATTTTTGCCAATTCGGCTAAGATTGCGGTCTGATAACCCGAGCCAGTTCCTATCTCGAGAACTTTGTTTTCTTTTTTGACTTCCAGATATTCGGTCATTGCGGCAACGATATAAGGTTGGGAAATGGTTTGGTCAGAACCGATTGGCAAAGGATGGTCATCATATGCCTGATGTTGAAAGGCTGATGGTACAAATTGATGGCGTGGTACTTTGAGCATTGCCTTAATTACTCTCTGGTCTTTAATTCCACGCGGAATGATTTGGGTTTCGACCATTCGTTGCCGCAGTAGTTCATAATTGTCAATCACTTTTAATTATACCAAATTAAAGATAAGTGTCAATGAATGGCACAAACTATTAAAAAGTTTTTTATTCTTCCAATTTTATGGATTAATTTAGGTAACCCCTAACCCAAAAGATTGCAGCAGGGTGGATACCATGCCCCTGACGGAAACGAAAAAAATAAAGCTTGACAAGGTTTGAAGAAATGTTAAAATAAATTATGAATTTGGGTGCTTGCAGTTTAACCACTTTTCAACTTCACAACTTAATAAAAAAGAGAATTCGCGTAACGGAATGGGACGCCGATTCTTCAATAATAAATTTTAACTCCATCCAAAAGTTATTTAATTTAAGCTAAAAGGAGGTTCAAAATGCCTCAACTCCATAAAAGGACTTTATTGGTCATAATTCTTTTCCTTCTTATTGGAATAGAAGCAATCTTCGCTGAAGGCGCAAAGTATCTTATTATCACCCACAACGACTTCCAAGCTGCGATTCAGCCTTTAGCCCAATGGAAACATAAGAAAGGTTTACCAGTTAAAGTCGCAAATCAGGACACGTTAGCGGCACATGGCTATAGCTGGGACACTGTTGGAATCCGAAATTACATTAGAGACGCTTACAACACTTGGACTCCGAGACCCGAATATGTCCTTTTGGTTGGAGATAGACACTATATCCCGCTTGGAAGGTTTTTCAGTCACTGGAATTATTTAGGGGCAACTTGGACAGACCAACACTATGCAGACATCGATACTTCTGAATATTGGGATGATGTTTATCTTGGAAGGCTGCCCTGTTCAACCATCGTTCAGTGTTCAATCATCGTAAACAAAATAGTCGCTTATGAAAAAGGAAATTTGCGAAACGGCGATTGGTATAAAAAAGCAACAGGTATTGCGAGGGATGTCGGCCCTGACTCTTTAAGATGGCAGGAGCTTTATAGAGATGCGATAAGAGAGATACAAAACTTACTCACGAGTAGTGGATTTACTCATGTTGACACTCTTTTTGCCAGTCATAGCACCAACAGAGACGCAGTAGAAGATTCCGTAACACAAGGACGGGGGTATGTTGTCTATCGCGGAAGTGCGTATTTTAGCTACGATAATTGGAGATCCCCGATGGACGTTCGTCCGGAGTCAATAAGTAATGACTCAATGCCTACAATTGTAATTTCAACTACTTGCAGGACGATGTATAACCCGTTTCAGCCTTATGAACGACCTACTGCGGCAGGCAATCGTTGGCTAAGAAACTGTGGTAACGTAACATTCCCGAAAGGTGCGGTAAGCTTTTGGGGAACCACAACGCATTATTGTAACGATTTCTACACTGCTCAGGTCTATTGGCGAAATGCTGCCGCTATAAGATTTTTCCAAGCTATTACTGAGGAATCTGTACACATCTTAGGTGAAGCAATAAGAAGAGCAAAAGATAGCGCCTATATCTGTTGTTGGGAATCAACAAATAATAACGCTGTAGCTTGTTCGGTAGCTTACATGGAATGGAATCTTCTTGGCGACCCGGAGCTTAATCTGTGGACTGCGGTTCCGCAACCTTTACTTGTAACCCACGAATCCATAATTCCAACTAGGTCTCAAGCCTACTTCGTAAGCGTGAAAGACCAAAATAATCAGCCTATCTCAAATGCCTTAGTCTGCGTAATGATGTCCAATGATACTTCGGTTTATGAGTACGGTTATACGAATGAATACGGCACTATATTCCTAAACATTAGCCCGAAAGATTCTGGTTGGCTTTATGTTACGGTCACGGCTCGTAATCATATCCCTTACGAAGACTCTTGTCTGGTCGAACCAATCGGTCCAGATGCAACCGGTCCTAACCAAGGTCGTCATCTGGCAAGAACCCCTAATACTCGTGAATTAGACTTGGTTTATTACGCCAATAGAAGTATCTTTTGGGAAGGAAGGAGCGGCCAAGCTTATAGACTTCGAGCATATGTTGGAAATGGTAAATACCCTTCGATTGCGAAAGATAAAGAAGGTTCTACTTGGATATGCTGTACTGCTGGTGATTCACTTAACTGCTATATTGGAAAAACAACTTGGAAAAAGGTGAATGTGGCTATAGGTGATTCGATTGGTGTTCCTTCTTTGGTTTTATCGGTTTTCCCGGCCACCGATATTTTGGGTGACCTTGGCTATGTCGTCTATACAGCAAATTTAGAAGGGAGTGATCAAAGATACATCTGTTTTAGCGCATTCGACAGCACGGGTTCTTATTATATGACGACTTTAGATTATGGTGATGTTTCTTCTCCGTCAATATCTATAACACCTAAGGACATAATTCATATCGTTTGGCAGAAAAATGAAGGAGGAAGGAGTCGGATTTATTACATAACAACGCTTGAAGGCATTACCCCGGATATGATAAGACAAGGCATCCCTCCAGTATGGTCGGATAAAGTGCGAATTTCGACTGAACAACCATGGCCTACTGAACCTGCTTCTAATCCTTTTGTTGAGGCTTATGGTGATTCGGTTTTTGCTACATGGCGTGGACCTAATGAACAAGGTGACTCAACCAAAGGCGAGATTTGGCGAAGGGCAAAATGGATACAGCGTCCACCCGATGTATGGTATCCTCCTCGAAATATGAGCGAAACTCCAAACAATGAATCTAATTATCCGGTGATGAGCACAAATTTTGTCACAGTCTGGCAGGAACAAGTCAATGATACCAACTGGGACATCTGGGCAAGATTTGAACCAGAACCTGCCGCACAGCCAATCTTTGAAACTCCCAACTCTTCTCAATTCCCGCATATTGCTGGTTATTGGGACCCTTTTGTTGCTGTTTTCCATTGCAACACCGTCTGGACCGAACAGATTGATACCAACCTTTACGAAGTCAAATTTGGTCGCTACGACTATTCACCACAATCTCAACCACCTTACTATGTTGTTGAGGTTGGTGATACGAACCCTTCACCTTATTGTCTTAAGCGAGATGGCTATTTACAATACGGCTCTTATTCGGTTGATTATGATACCCAAGGACTAAAATATCAACTCTCTTATTTAAACCCTCAATATTCTTATCTATTAAGAGCGATAATTTATCGGACTGGTCGGAACAACTGGATTGAGGAATTCTATACCGATAGCACTCTTACTGCAACCGCTTTATTTGAACCGAATAAGCCTGAGACGGTCTGGTTTCAGCTGCCAAAAGAATCTTATGAGAATACCGAAGTCTTGCAAGAGATTGAGCGGATAGTTGGCAGTCAGGCACTCATTGCTGACTTAAGGCTCTATCAGACAGAGGTGTTTGAAGATAGTGGTGGCGGTGCTCAGAGTGCTGGTAGTTTTGCTTTCCAAAGGGCGAAACTTTACCAATCTTTTCCGAATCCGTTCAAGTTTCGAGCTAATATCCGTTTTCAACTTCCAGTGCAGAGTGAAGTGTCGCTTACGATATATGACATAACCGGCAGAGCGGTAAGGAAATTGCTTGATGAGGTTAAAGAGCCGGGTGAGCATACAGTCGTTTGGGATGGTAAAGATGATAGAGGTAAGACTCTTGCCCAAGGTATTTACTTCTACCGATTAAAGGCAAACAGGTTCTCAGGGACTAAACGGTTGGTGTTAGTCAGATAAAACCAGATAATTGGGGCGGGCGCGAAGAGTCCGTCAAGCGAGACGAAAATGCCCGCCCCAAGGAGGTGTTTTGAAAATTCGTTTGTCTTTTATTTCGCTTTTTATCTTTATTTTAATCTCTCTCCTACAAGCACAACTCAGAATGAAGCGTATTTGTTTTCTCCAGACCGGACCGGATGACGAACTAACAAATTTAATCTGTTATGATTCTAATCATAATGGTTTAAACGAATTAATCTTCGAAAAGGTTTTATGGACTTATGTCTCGGCTTGGATGGTTTGGGAGTATCGTCCGATTAACCGTTATGAACTTGTGTTTGCTGATACCGGTGCTTATCCTTTACCACCAGGCATTACGACAGGTAATTTTCGACCTTATGATGTCGGCGATATTGACCAAGATAGTCTTACTGATTTAGTCGGACCGAATGA
>JBDRUX010000110.1:0-5980 GCA_039801565.1 Caldifarciminota bacterium | reverse complement strand
TGTTTTAGTGAGATGGTACCTCTTTTAACATCGGTCAGTATCACAATTCTATCTCCCAGTTTAACATACGATTTTGATGGTTCTTGCATTCGTCCTCCTTTAAATAATAATATAAATAATAATAACTAAATAAAGGAGGAGGGGACATTTTCGCTTTGCAATGACAGGGAGTCTTGACAAATCCCAAAAAATGAATATGATACACTATAGGAATTTTGCGATAAGGACAAATAAAGTTAGAGTTTTAGGAAAAACTAAACTATTACAGAGATTATGAAGTTAGTGGTGGATAAAAACTTGGTGTACTTCGCTGGAATTGTCTTTAGCAACTTTTTAAATCTACATAACTGCTACTTTAAGCATTAAACAATATCTAAAATAGGAGGCAAAACTTTATGGAAAACACACAACAAAGAAAAAATATGCCACTTCTGGGAGATGACTTCCCAGAAATGAAGGTTCAAACAACATTTGGGATAATGGAATTACCAAAAACTTTCGCGGGAAAATGGTTTGTATTATTTAGCCATCCTGCCGACTTCACGCCTGTCTGTACAACAGAATTCGTTGCTTTCCAAAAACGGTATGATCAATTCAAAGAGCTGAATTGTGAACTTATCGGATTAAGTGTCGATCAGGTTTTTGCTCATATAAAATGGGAAGAATGGATTAAAGAAAAACTCGGAGTTGAAATACAATTTCCAATAATTGCGGATACCGGTGCCGTCGCAGAGACTCTTGGGTTAATCCATCCGGACAAGGGGACTAACACCGTTAGAGCTGTTTTTGTTATTGATGATAAAGGCAAAATTAGAATTATTCTTTACTATCCACAAGAATTGGGCAGAAACATTGATGAGATTGTACGGGCTGTAAAAGCGATGCAATTATCTGATAAAAATAAGGTTGCGATGCCAGCAAATTGGCCAAACAATGAGCTAATAAAGGACCGTGTTATCATTCCACCCGCTACAGATATCAAAACGGCAAAAGAAAGATTAGAAAAGGCAAAAGCCGGTGAAATTGAATGCTTTGATTGGTGGTTTTGTCATAAGAAAGTATAAAACAAATACATAACTAAATACTAACTCATTTTATTATCGAAATCTGGGAGCGATGGTGTAAACTGCGGTTAGCCCGAGGTTCTAAGCTATAGGGTTCAAAAGACTTAATACCCGTCTACTTGCTTATTCGCCCAAGTTGTCCATCAGCCTGTTCCCTAAATAGCTTCCGAGGTTGCCTACGGGGTCACCCCCTATACGATACCCCCTCCCTAAGCAAAATTGGTATAACCGATTGAAGACAAAGAAGATAGACGAAAAAATCGGTCAATTTTAGCGTTACTTTTAAGTAACCTTTTTTGTGTTTGTTTTTATTAAAGAAATGGCAGAAAAGTCAATTTAAAACAACGGGAAGTTGCTGATCTGTTAGGATTAAAATCAAAATACGGACAAAGTTTTATAGCCCGTTTAGAAAACGGACTCATCCGAAATCCAAGTTTACGAACAGTTCTTGACTATCTTCGAATCTGCGGTGCATCTTGGGTTGAATTTTTTCGAGAATTGGATGCGATTGATTGGGGAAGTCAAGGGATAAGGTGTAAATTACTAATTTTGGTTCTTCGTGTCCTGGGCGTAAGATTTCTAATTCTTTGACTACCTAAATTATTTTCACTAATCGCTGATTTTGAGAGTGGTTGAAAATTAGTTCAAACTTGTTCAATTCAATGCCGAGGACGAGCCTTGATGCTACTTACCAATCTCTGTCAAAACTGTTCATATAGGACTGGATACTATGTTTGTAAGCGCTTGCCCACAGTTGACTTTTGTTTAAATTTTTGTATAATTGTAAATCAGAGGAGTGGAAAATACTCTGTTGCGTAGCAAAAAGTTAATGGTGTTAGTAGGTGGTTGTTTGGTGGTGGTCCACCTAAGGCGAGGAAAACCAACAACCAAAACTAAAAACCAATTTGTAAGATTATTTGAGATGGAAGTCTTTTGATATCAAGGGGGTGTATGCTAAACCAGGTGTCAACCACTAAAGGAGTCTCTGTGCCAACAAGAAAAGAAATCGAATTGGGTGAAGTAATTGAGGTGGGTGGTGACCGAATTTTGGTCGATTTGACCGCTGATACCACTCGACCACTGGCAGGTGACTACTACCCAGGTCAACCCGGGTCTTATTTGAAAATACCGTTTCGCAATTATAATATCATCGGGATAGTTTCCAGTATCAAGATTCGTCAAACAGCCGTCAGTTATGGCGAGAAACGGAAGATTGCAGAGTGTGTGCTTGTCGGTACGCTCAAACCCGATGGCAAGTTCGTACGGGGTGTGGCGATTTATCCTAATGTCGGACTCATCGCCCAAATGGTAACATTGGAGGAACTCGATAAGATATTTGCCGAATACCGCAATTACAATTTCTCCTTTGCCAACCTTGCCGAAAATGAAAAGCAAAGGGTGTATGTTAATATTGATAATTTATTTGGTCACCATCTGGCGATAGTTGGTAATACTGGATGTGGCAAGTCTTGTGCCGTTGCCAGCATTCTCCAAAAGGTTATCAAAAATTATCCTAATACCCATATCATTGTGTTTGATTTACATGGCGAGTATGCAGCCGCTTTTCCTGACGGAGCATCAATCATTGAAGCCGATAAGGTAGAATTACCCCATTGGTTACTCAGTTTTGATGAATTTGTTGACCTCAATGTTGATATGACCGAAATGACCGCAAAAAATCAAATTACGGTAATCCGCGATGCTATGCTACGCGCTCGCCAAGGTACCGATAGCGACCAAAACCTCGGTTTGGGCGCTGCCCTAACGGTAGATTCACCAGTCTTCTATAATGTCGAAGATATGATTAATTTAATTCGAAATTGGAACATCCAGATGGTCTATAACGACGAAGGTAAACTCGTTCCTGGTCCTCTGCACGGTGTTTTTGACCGATTTTTGATTCGGTTTGATAGTCGAATGAGTGACCCCCGCTATAAATTTATTTTCCGTCCCGAAAATTATGCAAGTGATGCCAGTCTTATCGAACTGCTCAAAAATCATCTTTCGCTTAATAATGGCAAACGGATGGCAATCATTGACTTGAGCGGCATACCCGTTGAAACAATTGGTGTAGTTGTCGCCGTAATTTCTCGAGTGGTGTTTGAGTTTAATCTCTGGAATCCCGAGCGCGATAGATTACCGATTCTTATGGTTTATGAAGAGGCTCACAATTTAATTCCACGCCAAACTAATCTTGGTTTTCCATCGGCTTACAAAGCAGTAGAGCGAATCACTAAAGAAGGTCGGAAGTATGGGATTGGGGCGATTTTTGTCAGCCAACGCCCCAATGAACTCTCCGAGACGGTCATTTCGCAGTGCAATAATTTTATCGCAATGCGCCTCACTAATCCCGATGACCAGGAATACGTGCGCAAATTGGTACCAGACTCTGCCGCTGGTCTGATGAGTATGACACCAAGCCTACGCACCGGTGAGGCGTTGCTTTTGGGCGATGCGGTTGTGATGCCAACCCGGGTTCTCATCGATTTGCCTAACCCTAAGCCTAAAAGCGGCGATATCGAATTTGCCAAAGGTTGGACCGAATGTTCGGAAAAGATTGATATCGAACGAATCGTTAAACGCTGGCGCACCAGGCGTCGCGACCTATAACATTGAACTTGTTCCTAACCTGCCGGCGCCGCTCACTCCCCAATTTAGCGAATTGAAACCCAATATTAAATACTTATGCCTAATTTAACTGCATCCATAAAGTTCTATTAGTATGAACCACAAAAATTTCTCAACGCTAACTAATACCATCATAATTTCTTAGGAAATCTTGACAAGTTGTAAAATTTGATTAAACTAAATTACAATGAAACGATTAATTGTTTTATCCGGACCACCTGGCAGCGGCAAAGGAACCCAAGCCGAACTTTTGTGCGAGCGCTTGGCTTTTGCCCATTTCTCGACTGGTGACCAATTTCGTTATGAAATTAATCGGCAAAGCGAGATTGGTCAAAAGGTGAAAGAATATGTTAAGCAAGGAACATTGGTGCCGGATGAGATAGTTCTTCAGATTGCCAGTAATTTTATAAAGGAAAACGCAAAGGTTGGTATCGTCTTTGATGGTTTTCCGCGCACTTTAGCTCAAGCCCAAGGTTTGGATACGATTTTACATAATTATCAAAAGGCACTGGATTGCGCAATTTTTATTGAACTAACCTTGACCGATGTAATTCGGCGTCTTACCGCGCGTCGGGTTTGTCGGAATTGCGGGGCAATTTATAATCTTGACTTCAAGCCACCAAAAAAAGAAGGAATTTGTGACTTATGCGGCGGTGAACTTTATCAACGGAGTGATGACCAAGAAGCAACGATTCGTTTTCGTTATGAAATTTACGAGCAAGCGACCAAAGCTTTGATTAACTATTATCGCGAACAAAATAAGTTATTCATCATTCCTGGCGAAATCGGCAAAGACCTGGTGCAAGAGCGGATATTTAATATAATCACCGAAAAATCTTAAATACCGATGTCAGTATTTATTAAATCGGAAAAAGAAATCGCCAGTATGCGTAATGCTGGTCGAATTGTTGCCAAAACCTTAAAACTCATCGAACCCGAAATCGTTGTTGGTAAGTCTTTAGCCGAATTAGAACAATTTTGTGTCAAAATCATTAAAGGCGAAGACGCCAAACCTGCCTTCTTGGGTTATCGCGGTTTTCCCCGTGCGGTTTGCATTAGTGTTAATGACGAAGTCGTGCACGGTATTCCTGATGGTCGTCGGCTAAAGGAGGGCGAAATCGTTAAGATTGACATCGGTGTCTATAAAGATGGGGTTTATGCCGACGCCGCAAAAACCTTTCGGGTTGGGAAAATTACGCCAATCTTAGAAAAATTGCTCTCGGTTACCGAAAAGGCACTATTTTTAGGCATTGAGCAAGCCCGGGCTGGTAACCGAGTCTCGGACATCTCTTGGGCAATTCAAGAATATGTTGAATCCCATGGTTTTTCGGTGATTCGCGAATTGAGTGGCCACGGGGTTGGTATTCAGTTGCACGAAGAGCCGATGGTGCCAAATTTTGGACGCTCGGGTAAAGGTATGAAATTGGTCCCGGGGATGACCTTGGCAATTGAGCCAATGGTAAATTTGGGGAGTTATGAAGTTATAACTGACCGTAACGGCTGGACAGTTAAGACTAAGGATGGCAAACCTTCTGCCCATTTTGAACATACGGTGTTAGTTACAGAAGCCGAACCAGAGATATTAACCAAAATCGAAATGCGAAGCCAATAAGATGCCGAAGAAAGAAACGATTCAATTAGAAGGGACAATTGTTGAAGCTTTACCTAATGCGATGTTTCGAGTCGAATTAGAGAATGGGCATCGGGTTTTGGCTCATATCTCTGGTAAGATGCGAATGCATTTTATCCGAATTTTACCCGGTGACCGGGTGACGGTTGAATTTTCACCTTATGATTTGAACCGAGGCCGAATTATCTATCGCTTTAAGTAAAGTAATTGGAGGTAAAAATGAAAGTGAAACCATCCGTCAAGCGGCGTTGTCTGCATTGTAAGATTGTGCGGCGTCATGGTGTGGTAATGGTAATTTGTAAACGCGACCCAAAACATAAACAACGCCAAGGCTGATAAAGCAGTGACTGGTGACTTGGGACTGATAGCTGGTAACTAGTCATCGGCAACCGTCTCTTCGTCCATTTCAAAATTAATAAAAAAGAGGGCTCCGAAAAGGAGCCCTCTTTAATTTTTCGCTTTTTATCGCTTTCCGCCGCCGACTCTGCCCGTATGTTTTATATCATGGCGGAACATTGGCCAATCAGTATTCGCCAGCGTCTTATTGATTTTGAAAGCGTAGATACCGTCTTCGGATGCAGCATAAATCCACCCGTTCGGACCAATCACCGGTGAGGATTTTACATCAAGTTGTTTTCTGCCCTTAGTCATTCCCAAT
>JBDRUX010000109.1:0-6059 GCA_039801565.1 Caldifarciminota bacterium | reverse complement strand
GTCAAGATTATTGTTTTCTGTTTTTGTAAGATATTGAAAAATTGCCTGACTTTTTCAGAGCTCTCAATTACCCGCATGTCGCTGCAAACCGAGATGCCTCTATAAATAAAATTCTAAATTCGAATTTTGAAATTTAGTTGAAGAATTGTAATTTGGGATGTTAACCGATGTTAAAAGTCGGGTTGTACCAAAGTAAACCAGCAAATAATTAAGCTGCCTATGGCTAACTTTATGGCGTTTGGTTAGTTAGGCGCTTTTCTTTTTACATTTGACACATAAGCGGGTGTGTGGAATGATTTCTAAGCGGGCTTTTGGGATTTTGCCTTGGCACATTTCGCAAATGCCGTATTTCCCTTCTCGAATTCGACGCAGCGCCTCATCAATTTCGACCAGTAACATACTTTCTTGCGAAGTGAGTTGCGAAGCGAATTCGCGCTGATAGGTTTCACTGCCTTGGTCAGCAATATGGGTTCGATAACCCGAAATCTCACCACCCGCCTCCCGCTGCGGTTCTTTTAATAATTCGTCAGTATGGGTCTTTTGTTTCAAAAGCCGTTGCTTCTCTTTTAACAGTTTCTTTTCAAAATAAAGCAAGTCCTTCTTTTTCATTTGGCACCACCCTTTACTTTGGATAAAATCAAGGTAACCGGTTCACCATTAACAGTTAATTCCTTATTCAAATCCATTGAAGATGGCATTGGTGGCATTGGGTTAAGTTCTACTGCCAGCGTTTCATTTTGGATATAGGCTTGATTGGCTCGGATTGCTTTTTCTAACCGAGGTGAAGCCTTATAAAAGATTCGAATGCGGTCGGTAATCTCAAAGCCTGCCTCTTTACGCAAGTTTTGAATTTTATGGATTAACTCTCGACTTAACCCTTCGTTTTCTAATTCCGGCGTGATTTTAGTATCTAATTCCACCGCATAGTCAGTCGTTTCACTGGTTTGATGATGGACAATTTCAATTGCCTTCACATTCAATTCATCTTTAATTGTAGCAAGATAAGGCGCCAGAATTTCACGGTCATTGGAATTAGGGGAGTGAATAATTGCCTTGGCAAGAGGTTGGCGGACCTTTATCTTTACTTTTTCCCGTGCCGAGTGACCCAATGAAACTAATTTACGAACTAAAGCAATCTCTTTTTCCAATTTCGAATCAATCTGCGTCGGGTCGGCTTCTGGATAGTCACAGAGATGGACACTTGCCGGTTGTTGGCTAAGTACCGTAACTACCAAGTTTTGATACATCGCTTCTGCCAAAAACGGCATAAATGGGGCAATAAGTTTGACTAAGTTTACTAAGCAAAAGTATAGCGTTTGATAGCCAGCTAACTTGTCAGTATCACTCTCTGATTTCCAAAACCGTCGCCGGGAACGTCGGACATACCATAATGACATATCGTCAATAAACCGTTCAATTTCGGCAACGGTGGGAGCTGGGTTATAGTCAAAAAGATAGTCACGTACCGCTTTGATAGTTGAATTAAGCCGCGAAATTAACCAACGGTCCAGTAAAGTCAATTCTTGTCCAACGGGTATTTCAACATGCGGCGGCTTAAAACCGTCAATCCGGGCATAAGTGACAAAGAAGTTATAAACATTCCATAATGTTAAAAGTTTACGGGTTGTCTCATAGCCAAGAGTATAACCGAAGTTAAGATTAACCGTGGGGTTTTGACCAATAAAAATCCAGCGCATCACATCCGCTCCCATCTTCTCAGCCGCCTCGTCAAACCAAATCACATTGCCTTTCGACTTGTGCATATCTTCGCCTTTTTCATCTTTGACTAAGGCATGACCTAAAAGGGTCTTGAACGGTGCGCATCGTTCTAAGACGGTGCTCATTGCTAAGATGGCGTAAAACCAATTGCGAAACTGTCCAGGAAAACATTCGGTGATGAAATCAAAGGGAAACCATTCTTGCCAGTACTGACGGTTAGTTAGATAATGGGTAGTGGAAAACGGTACGATTCCCGCATCCAACCAAGGATTGCCAACATCCGGAATTCGTGCCACCTTGGCTTGGCACTTTGGACATTTTATCTTCACTTCATCAATCCAGGGACGATGGGGTGAGTGACCCTCAAATTTTTCCCAACCCTCAATTGCCTTGGCTTTCAATTCTTCTTTACCACCAATGACTTGAAATTCACCGCATTGACATTCATAGATCGGCAGAGCCAAACCCCAGTAGCGCTTTTTGGAAATGCACCAGTCTTGCATATTGGTTAGCCAATCCAATTCGCGTTCCAAACCGAATTCCGGTATCCAACGCACCTGTTTTGCTGACTCCATAATTTGAAAGCGTAACTCATCCATCTTGATAAACCATTCGTCAACCAATCGAAAGACCAGTTCACTATCACAGCGCCAACAGACCGGGTAGCGATGGGTATAATCTTCAATTTTGTATAATATCCCTTTTTGGGTTAAATCTTTAAATATCGGTTCGGTTGCGGTTTTGACATCTTTGCCAGTTAAATCACCATACCCAGCCAAAAATATACCGTTTTCATCCAGCGGAGCGATTGCCGGTAAATTTTCGACTTTGCCCAATTCAAAATCTTCTTTGCCACAGCCGGGTGCGATATGAACAATACCAGTCCCTTCGGTTTCACTCACTTCATCCCAGGCAATGACTCGATGGCTAATTCCCGACTGGACCGGCAACTCATCGAATGGTCCAATATAAGTTAACCCGACCAAATCTTTACCAGTAAGGTTGGCTAATACTTCATAGGGCTTAGGGAAGATTGTCTCTAATCGGCTTTGGGCTAAATAATAAATTGCATCGTCCTTTTTCACCTTCACATAAGTCAAGTCTGGATGCACCGCGCAAGCAACATTAGCGGTTAAGGTCCAAGGTGTTGTCGTCCAAACCAGTAAGTACTCTTTTTCTCTACCAATGATGGGAAATTTTAAATAAAGGCTGGGATGGGTCAGTTCCCGATAACCTTCAGTGACGATTTCGTGTTCGGAAAGGGCGGTGCCACAACGCGCACACCAGGGCATCACATCCCGACCTTTATAAAGCCAACCCCGTTCATAACACTTCTTCAAAAAATACCAGATGGTATAATTATTCTCATCAGACATTGTGTAATAAGAATTTTTCCAATCCATCCACTGGCCCAAACGGATTGACTGCTGGGTTTGGATCGCCGAATACTTTAAGACTCGTTCCTTACACTTTTCGACGAATTTATCAATACCGTAGCGTTCGATATCGCGCTTCGACTTAAAGCCAAGTTCCCGTTCCACTTCAACCTCGACCCATAATCCTTGGCAATCAAAACCATTTTGAAATCTCTGGTCATAACCGAGCATCGCATAGAAGCGTTGGAACAAGTCTTTATAGGTTCGTCCCCAGGCGTGATGGACACCCATTGGGTTATTGGCAGTAATCGGACCGTCTAAAAAAGCAAATTTCGGTCCGCCTTTAATTTTAGCCCGCAGTTTTTCAAAAAAATTACCCTTCTCCCAAAATTTTAGGATTTGATGTTCGATTTCAGGAAAATTGGGTTTGGCTGGTACAGGTTGGAACATATTCGCTATTGCAACCTTCCGGTATGTTTTCGGTTAGCCCGAAACATTGGCCAAGGGGAATTGGCCGGACCGCCACCTGCTCCAACCAAGCCATATAAGGCATTACCTCCGCCAATAAATACGGTGCCATTATCGGCAATGGTTGGTGACGGAATTGGTTCATCAGCTTCACTCGCCCCAATTGCTACCGCCCAACGCCGACTGCCATCGGCATTAACGGCAAAAAGGCTATCACATTCATCAAAACTCATCCGGCAATAGATGACACCATCGCTTCGTACCGCTGGTGTGGAAACATTCCTACCGGCTCGCGAAAATACCCAACGTTCGCCGCCACTGGGAGAGAGCGAGATTAGATTGCCATTTTCCGTACCAAAATAGATATTGCCATTGTCATCTAAAACTGGGGAAGAGGTATTAGCAGTTGGGAAACGCCACAGTTGGTTACCAGTTGAATCTAAACAGAAAACGCCCCTTTCTTCGGTTCCGAAATAAATCCTTCCTTCTCTATCTAAAGCCGGGGAAGTATTGATTGGTGAACCGGCGTTAAAACTCCATTTCTGTGTACCATTATTTCGATAACAGAATAAAAAGCCATTATCGCTACCAAAATAAACTGAGCTGTCTAATCCGATGGCTGGAGAAGAATGACCACCAGTAGTTGCCGCCCGCCACAACTCTTGACCTAAGCTGGAAATGGCATATAAATTACCATCATCGGAAAGGACATAGATTGTGCCATCAGCGCCAATGGCTGGAGAAGAAATGACCTCCCCACCGGTTGGAAAACGCCAGCGAACACTCAAATTGGGATTGAATGCATAAAGTCCGTCCTCAGAACCGACATAAATTGTGCCATCTGGTCCAATGGCTGGTGAAGAGATAAATTCAGCCTCTTCGGGATGAGAATATTTTGCAATTGGCATTCCGGTTGAATCAATTGCATGCAAATGGCCAAATGAACAACCAACATAGATTGTGCCATCGTCATTGATTGCCGGGGTCGAAATGAATTCAGCCGAATCGCCGTCTTCGTCGGTTTCGACAAACCGGCGCCGGATACTTGCTTCATCCCGGGTGGCAAAAAATATCTTCGCCTCTGACCATTCGGACAATTTACCATCAGTATCTTTTGCCTGGGCTTTAATTAACTTTTCACCCTCAGTCGTAAAAGTATGGGTATCAGAAGCGATGACACCGCTCGGACTTGGTTTGCTCCATTTTGAAATTATTCCATCACCCCAATCGAAGCGGTAAACAATATCCTGACCATCAGGGTCAACTGCTGTGACATAAAAGGTTTGCCGAACATTAATCGGACCATCACTTGGTCCAATTGGTCTACCTTGCATCCTTGGTGGTTTGCCACCACACCCGGTAAATCCTAAAGATAGCACAAGGATTGTAAGACCACAAATCGGAATATAGACTCTTCTCAACATCTTAAATTATAAGAATACTCAAAATTTAGCAAAAGTCAAGATTGAGACAGGTGTTACGAATAATCGGAAATTGACAGTTTGCTAAATTTTTTTATATTAAAAGCAATGAAAGTTCGGTCACAGATTTTTGTCTCGGGTCGGGTTCAAGGCGTATTTTTCCGGGACTTTACTCGAGAAAATAGCTTACAACTCAATTTAACTGGCTGGGTTAGAAATCTTCCTGACGGCAGAGTCGAAGTTGTAGTCGAAGGTGAAAAGGAAAATATTCTTCAATTAATCGAACGACTTAAACAAGGACCGCCGGCCGCAAAGGTAAAAGAAGTCAACGTAACATGGCAGACATATCGCGGTGAATTCAGTGATTTCTCAATTCGGTGGTAAGTTGTCAACCCTGAGACAAAGAGCAAAGTCTTTTGAGTGAAACAAATTGTAGTGGCGCGATTTACCATCCACCAAATTTTAAACTATATTGAACATTTTGAACTATTTTCCAACCCATTCCCGAAAAATCAGTGATTAGTGAATAGAGGCTGGCGTACACCAAAAACGATTTAGCCTGAACTATTTCTTATGCATCCTTGAAATCAGTGACTGGTCTTTAGTGAATTAGTAGTTATGTGCTATAATGTCTGCAAAATGGAGAAAGGATAAATATGACAAGAGAACAGAAGAGACCCAGGGGTGGGAACCACCCCTGGCGCCAACCCAAAAACTGGCCATTGTATTCTACAGCCAGTTTTATTAAACTAACCGCAGAAAGGAACAAAAAATGACTAGCCAAGAAAATCTTAATCAACCAACAACCCAAAAGCAAGAGTTTTATATTGATGACCCTGATTTCTTCTATCAGGTCATTCGTAATACTATCCAAGAACTATTAGAAGCCGAGATGACTGAATTTTTGGGTGCCCGCCCTTATGAACGCAATACCACACGCCGGGGTCATCGTAGCGGCTATCGTCCGCGTAGTTTGAATACCAGGGTTGGTAAACTCCATTTCGATGTCCCTTGCGAGCGTTCCGGTAAATTCCAAACCAAATTGTTTAATCGTTATCAACGCAGTGAACAAGCC
>JBDRUX010000108.1:0-6062 GCA_039801565.1 Caldifarciminota bacterium | reverse complement strand
ACGAAGAGGGTAGGCAAGCCTTGGCTATCAAACAGGATGTTCCAGTTAAAACCACCAATCAATGTTGAATAAGCATCCTTTTCTTTACTGGTATTGGGGTCCCAGCGGTCATAGCGAAAGACCAATTCGAGCGGTTTAACCAAACGCAGAATCGGCATAATCATAAAGCCTTGACTCTTGGTTTTAGCAGAATCTCGAACCAGATATTCAAACCAGGCATCAATTGGTCTAAAGGCAAATCTTGCCACACCAGCATAGAGCATCCTTTTATCATATGCAGTTTTGATCGTATCTAAAAAACCGGCTTTTTCATAAAGTAACGAACTACCCAAGCTAACACCAGGTAAAGGTATTATTCGTAAATTCACTACCGGTGCTGGGTTAACATTGACTTTGCTGCCGGCTTTAGAATAACCCTCGCCATTAATTAACGAAAGCGCATACTCACCAAACCCTTTGGGGATAAAACCAGTAAAGAAGATACCATAATCAGCTGAGGAAGCAACTTTTTCTTTATCTTCGAGAGCCTTTTCAATCGTCACATACTCCCAATCATAAACTGTGCCGAAATAATTCTTATCTAAACCAAACACGAGTTTGCTCTCCGGTATCGGAATCACTTCATTAAATTCAACATAGGCATATTTTAACTTGATTCCAGCGCCGTCAGTGTATTTATCGCTTGAGAAGAAATCGAGATTGAATCTGCCTTTAATCTTATCAGTGAAGGTCGGTTCGACTCGGAAATAACCCCTTTCTAATGAGAAAACGCTCTTTTTGGTTGTGTCTGCTACGCGTTCATAGGTGTATCGGCTCCAAAGCTCCGTCGAAAGCTTGGTCTCAGCCGCCCAAAAGGCATTATAGCTGAGAAGTAGGATTAGAGTCAGTAGCAATACTTTTTTATGCATTCTGCCTCCTTGTATATTTTGTTTTTTCACCTACGAATTTTTATACTTCGGGATTGTAAATTGAGTATAAGGGTTTTGTTAAGGTTTGGTTAAGATTTTAAGTTCTTGATTTTAGTCGGCGTAACCCCTTTTGTTTTAATTGTCTTGCCCGTTCGCGGGAAATTTTTAAAATCTCGGCAATTTCTTTTAAGTTCTTGCCTTGGTCAAAAAACAATCTTAAAACCCTTGCTTCGTTCTTTGGAAAATCTTTGGGCAGGTCAATTTTTGACCAAGGTTTCTTAACAACCGGTTCTTCTAAATCTTTTGCGATATCGATATTCTCATCTAAACTCATTTTGCTTAATGATGTTTTTAGTTCCAAATCTAAGGCTTGGAGAATTCTTTTCTTTACCCAATAATGAGCATAGGTCGAGAATTTAGTATCCTTATTTTCCTTAAATCTCTTTTTGGCTTCTAAAAGCCCAATTAAACCTTCCTGAACCAAATCGTCCAAAGGTACGCCATATTTTATATATTTTTGAGCAATACTTTTAACTAAAGGGATATATTCTTTTATCCAATCGTCTTGGTTCATTATTTTTAAATTTAACCTAAAAAATCCTAAATGCAACTAATAATTTTAGCGGAAATTTTTAACCACCGAGTTTAAAGAAAGTACTGAAATATTTAAACCGCTGAGGCAGCGGAGATAGTAGAGTTTTCATAGTTTTGAATTTTGGCATTTCAGCATTATATTGGTATTTTTGTGCCAGAAAAGTTGAAATATATTTCAACCTAAAATTGACCGATTTTTTCGTCTATCGTGTTGGGCATCCGTCGGTTACGCTAATTTCCGTTTAGGTAGGGGGTATCGTATAGGGGGTGACCCCGTAGGCAGTCCCCTAAGTCGCCCCGTAGGTCGCTTGGGAAGTTGCCTCGGAGGCTGCTTCGGGGGTTGGTTGGTAGGCAGGTTGGGGAGCGGGTTCGTAGGCAACCTCGGGGGCGACTCGGTAGGCAACTTGGGAAGCAACTCGGGGAGCGACCTCGGGGGCTACCCCGTAGGCTGCTTGGGGAGCTAGTTCGTAGGCAAGGCTGGATAGAAAACGGTATCAAAAATCAATATGCAAAAATTAAATATTATTCAGAAAGTACCACATCAACATTTTCACTTCTCCGTAAAACCTGTGTCGGAATCACTAATTTGGGGAAGCATTAAGGGATAGCTCAAACTTGTTCAATCGTCCAAATTATTTCAATTACAGGTGCGACCCGTCTAAACACCTCTGACCTTCTAATAATCTGTTTCAAGATTTCACGGTTCATATTAGTGATACCAAAAGTCAATCGAAAAGATGTAACCACAAGATTTCACCGATGGTCACAGATTTACTCAGAAAACCTCTCCCATTTTGGAATAGCGGCGTGCTAAAAATTCAAGAAGAATCAGAAATTCTCTAATTAATTGCAATCGAAGTCCACCAGCGAACTATTTTCAAATAATTTAAGGATTTAATTAAAAAGTTATTGGCGGGAGGTTTGAGAACTGGTTCGGTCAGCAAACTTCTTAAAATCCTCTGCGCTCGTTCGTGCTGGTCTCATTGGTGGTACATAGCCTTTCCGTGCTTTTGTAATGGCTAAAAAGGCAATTGCAGATATTGCCAGAGAGGTAATTACAACCGACACAGAAATTACAACAACAAGCGCGGTTGTGTATTTTTTTCTTTGGCGAAAACGTTAACACTTCCATCAAATTCGTTCCGCACTTGTGCAAAACTTTTGCCCTTCTTTAATAGCTACGCCACATTTTGTACAATTTATCATAATCTCCTACTTAATTTTTTGGCAATTATTGTATTCTCTTCGAATATTTTTAGCGATTATAAGTACTTTTATCATAGGTCTAATAAATATTTCTTTTGTTATCACCTTTGACGTCGGGTATTTTGAATTGAAATCAACTATTAGTGGACTCAAGTTATTATAATAAAAATTCATTAATTTACTCCCGAAATTATTTTTAGAGAGAATTTTATCCCTGAGTTCTCTCAAGATGTCTAAATCTGAAGTTAAGGATGAACCATAAGCAGATTGGGCGGCACAACATTTTCTTGCTTCTCTTTCTAATTCTCTACTTTTCTTTTCAGTTTCTTCTTCAATTTTCTTTTCAAATGCTTTTCCTAATTCTTCTATTTTCTTCTTTAAAAAATTTGAAATACTTTCTAATATTTTTTCCCAAACAGATTTTATCGAAGGCGGTCTCTTAACTCTCTTTTTTTCAAAAAAATTATAAGGATTGTGATACCCAAAATCATCAGGGTGTTTCCCTTTGGGAACATATCCATAGTATTGCCCAGTTTTGGGATCGGTAAGTCTTGGTGGTCCATTTTTAATTTCAAAATGAAGATGCACGCCTGCCTTGACAATTTCTGTCCAATAATTAAGCTGACCGTAACCGCTTGCTCCCATTTTACCAATTATTTGATCAGCTAAAATTGGAGAATCTTTTTTTATTTGTCGATCAATTTCTTCTAAATGAGCATAGAGACTATAAATTTTACCGCCATCTTCTAGTTCGTGTTCGATGATTACTGTATTACCAAAACCGGCGTCTGTGCACCCTTGCCCTTTGCCATGCGTATGTTGCTTGCTACATAAAGGTACTACTAACACTACTTTTCCGGGCGCTGTAGTTATGATTTGACGATCTCGGGTTACCACATCTATTCCAGCATGAACTCCATTGTAGGAAGGATTGTAAATATTGTATCCTTGGGTTAAACGAAATCCTTCTGGATTCCAGGGTTTTCTGAAGAAAAAATCATCCTGAGCAATTGCAGAAATTGATTCACCCCAAAAACTTAATATTATGAAAACCATCATCATTCTTATTCTTTTCATTTTACAAATCCAAAAATCACTTCTGTTTCTGACTTTTCGAATTGATTTCTTTCCATACCCTTAGAAAATTTTCCCCCAATATTTTCTTTATATCCTTTTCTGAATACCCGCGTTTGAGCAAACCGTAAGTTATATCAGGAAATTTCGTAGCATCTTCAAGTCCTTTTGGCGGTGGACACATTAAGCCATCAAAGTCAGAGCCTAACGCAACAAAATCAGCACCAACCAGATGAACAATGTAGTCAATATGATTTAACACATCTTCAATTGATGCTTTATCCGGATTCATTCTAAGAGTAGGGGGACGGAAAATTATACCTATTACCCCTCTCTTTTGAGCAATTGCCAAAATTTCCTTATCAGTGAGATTTCGTTTACGATTACATAAAGCACGAACACCTGAATGAGATGCAATTATTGGTGCTTCGCTAACTTTGATAATATCCCAAAATGTAGTTTTAGCAGCATGTGATACATCTATAATCATACCTAAATCGTTCATTTTTTTGATAGCTTGAATGCCCAACTTTGAAAGCCCACTATGAGGTTGAATGCTGTCGGCATGCGAGTCTCCGAGTTCATTTGAATTATTCCAAGTTATGGTCAAAAGACGAACCCCCCGGTTCCAAAAAGTATCCAATATGGCAAGCTTTCCTTCGAGAGCGTGCCCTCCTTCCACTGCTAATATTCCTGCAATTCTTCCTGATGATGCAATTCTTTCAACATCTTTGGGAGATAGGGCAATTGATATGTTATGGGATTCCCTTTGACATATTTGATTAAATGTATCTATTGCAGTTAATACGAAGTTTGCAAGTTCTCCTTTTCTCAATAAGTTAGGATTAGGCCAAATCGCAAAAACTTGTGCATCAACGCCACCCGCTTTAAGACGCGGAATATCAACTTCTAAAATTTTAGACATTTTGGTTATGTCTTTCTTACCTCTTACATGGTAATATAAAGCATCGGTGTGTAAATCAATAACCACTGAACCTCGGTGCAATTCTTTACTTCGTTTCTTCACGCTGTCGGATTCTTTTATTTCGGTCTCTTCGTAAGAAATTCCAAAATTGAATAAGAGAACTGATATCAGAAACAACCGGGAAAAATTTACCTTGTGCATTTGCGTTAATACCCCCAAACTTCAATTTCTGATATGCAGATGTCATCCCATCTTTGTCCTGGGTAATAGCTCTTTACGGTTAATTTTATCCATTCCGTAACTACCGGTGGTTGGAACTCAAAATATTTCATTCGTTTCTGGTCTTCAAAAAACAAATCATAAATTCTGCCGTCAGAAAATTCCAATTCAACGGTACGGAGTCTGTTATTTAGCCAGTAGACATCTCCGTACTTCGGATTATATTTGTCGAAGCCTGGCAAAATACCTATTTTGACGATTGATTTCTTAGTAGGCAAAAATACCTTAATCCATTGCCCGGTGCACGGCTCGTTATGTGCCTCTGACCAACAAGTAAATGTTTTCCCATCTATTGCATACTGCGGCGGGTATGGTCCACCCCAAGCACCTCCAGCATCATAAGATGAGGCTGTTGCTGAAAGTCCAGTTATTTTCTTTAAAATGTATCGTAAACCAATTGGAATTATTTCTTTACTACCAGCACTAATCGCTATTACAATAGTGGTATCAGAATAACCAGTATTTCCTTTAACCGAAATTTTATGCTCGCCTTTCTTGACCCTTAGAAAACCGCTTTTATATTCTTTACTATCAATTTCTATTCTGGCTACCTCTTGGCTTGAATAATTGATGCTGATTAACCCGGTTGTTAAATGACGCCAGACGAAAAAGGCAACGATTAAAATTGCTACGACACCTAAAGGCACAAGAATAGCCGCCGTTGTTTTTTTTCGTTTAGAAGTAATAATGCTTTTAACCTTGGATAATTTCTCTTGATACTCTAAATTACCCTTATCGAGTTCCAACGCCTTCTCATAAAGTCCTTGTGCATCGCCATATCGCTTATCAGCAAAAACAGCATCGGCTTTCATATCATAAATTTTTGCTAATCCTTTCTTGGCATTCTGCATATCAGAAATATTTAGTGAAGATTGGAGATATTTCTCGGCATTTTCTAAGTTGCCAATTTTTAAGAATTTATCTCCTAGTGCAAAGTATATGTTGGAAAGCAAATCCTTTTCATTATCTCGTAACCTGTGATAAATCGAAGGGGGTATTTCATCAATTATCATGGCTGTTTTATGTAAATCTCCTTTTTTAAGATGAGAGTGAGCGAACAATAAACGAACTGTTAC
>JBDRUX010000107.1:0-6172 GCA_039801565.1 Caldifarciminota bacterium | reverse complement strand
CAATGTCAAATTGCTCGCAGAACAAACCCAACAATTTAAACCAAAATTGGTCATCATCGGTGATGAGACCAAGACTGAAGAATTAAGGCAAAGACTCAATTCGGATAAAATTGCCATTTTAACGGGTCAAGATGGAATGTCCGAAGCGGTCAGCCAACCCGAGGTTGATATTGTTATCGTTGCCTTATCGGGTCTGGGCGGAACTTTACCTACACTTGCCGCAATTGAAAAAAAGAAAAGGATTGCGATTGCGACCAAAGAAATTTTAGTCAGTTTCGGTAAAATCATTTTTGAAAAAGCTAATGATTCGGGGACGGAAATTTTACCGATCGATTCGGAGCAAGTCGCATTGCATCAATGTTTAAATCAAAGGAAACTATCCGAGGTAAAAAGGGTAATTCTTACCGCTTCAGGTGGTCCGTTTTGGCAAAAAAGTAATCTCAACAATATCAAATTGGCTGATGCCCTCAACCATCCGGTTTGGAAGATGGGCAAAAAGATTACAATTGATTCGGCAACACTGATGAATAAAGGTTTAGAAGTGATTGAGACAGTTCGTTTCTGGAATCTGGCACCCGAACAGGTTGAGGTTTTAATCCATCCCCAGTCGCTAATTCATTCGATGGTCGAATTTCTTGACGGTTCGATTTTGGCCCAATTGGCAATTCCGGATATGCGGCTACCGATTCAATACGCCCTAACTTTTCCCAAACGGCAATCATCGCTCTTAAAGAGATTGGATTTTACCAAGTTTTCGCGGTTAGAATTTCATAAGCCCAATCTTAAAAAATTCCCCTGCCTGAACCTTGCTTATCAAGCAATTGAGAAAGATAATGGCTACCCTTGTGTTTTGAATGCAGCCAATGAGGTAGCGGTCAAAGCATTTCTTAAACGTCAGCTCAAATTTTCGCAGATTCCTCAAATCATTGCTAAAACCTTAACCGCCTATAAACCAACCGCTAATTTAAATCTTTCGCAACTGATTACTACCGATCAATGGGCACAGGATTTTGCGACAAAGTTAGTAAACCAAATAAGAATATGATTCCCAATATTATCTCAGTCGCAATTGTCCTCGCGGTTTTAATCGTAATTCACGAGTTTGGTCATCTGGTCATTGCCAAAGCGAGCAAAGTTCCAGTAGAGAAATTTTCGATTGGTTTTGGACCGGTCTTACTCAAAAAGAAAATAAAAGAGACCGTTTATCAATTATCCCTTATCCCTTTCGGCGGCTATATTAAAATGCTCGGTGAGGAAAGTGAAGTCGAAGGTGGTTTTTTATTGCAACCAGCGCCTAAGAAAATTGGTGTTGTCTTGGCCGGTCCAATTTCTAATTTCATCTTAGGCTTTATTCTAACTTTTATTATGCTTTTAACTTTTGGTGAAAAATATGTCGAACCACGAATTAGTTTAACCACCGACTCCTGGGAAGCAAAATCTGGCCTTAGGAACGGTGATTTAATCTTAACTATCGAATCCGATACGATTACTAATTTCTCAGATATTGAAAATATTCTCTTAAAGCATCAAGCTGAGACATTAGCAATTCGAGTCAAAAGAGATGACAATGTCGTTTCAATTCCCTTTTGGGTTGCGGCAGAGAGTTTAACAATTTCACCATTTCTTTTACCAATCGTTGGTCAGGTCAAGCGGGGCGGACCGGCCTGGCGGATTGGCTTAAGAGCTAATGACCAAATAAAAGCCGTAGCAGGACAACCAATTACCGTTTGGGATGAATTTGTTCAATTGATTCGAACCTCAGCCGGTAAGAAAATTCTAATCCAATGGCAAAGAGAAAATTTGCTATTCACCGATTCCGTTATTCCGGAGTTAAAAACCGATGAACTTAGCGGTGAGAAGATTGGTCAGATTGGTGTCTGGGTAAGATTGCCAAAGAAATCACTTTCGTTCCCCACTGCCTTTTTGGCATCAGCCAAACGCTGTCTTGATGTTGTCATTCAAACCCTTGTGGTAATCTATAAAGTCATCACTGGGCAAATCTCGCGCCGGGCGATTGGCGGTCCAATTATGGTAGCAAAGATAACTTATGAAGGTGTCGATTGGGGGGCGGAATATTTCCTCGCACTCTGGGCAATACTCTCCATTAATCTCTTTGTTGTCAATCTCATCCCAGTTCCGGTTTTAGATGGTGGCCGGATTCTTCTATTCATTATTGAGGTGATCCGCCGCAAACGATTAACCAAAAAACAGCTCGACTTTGCTCTTAATCTCGGCTGGGGCCTCATCATTCTTTTAATTTTTTTCACGCTTTTCAACGATATTGTAAGAATCGTTCGACCGTAATTCAGCAATTATGAAATTCTTGGCAATTGCCTTGGCTTGCGATGAAGAACGTTTCCTGAAAAGTTATCCGCCAAAAGGTGCCGATCTCCTTAGGTCGCCAAATTTTGAAATTAGCCAATTGGCAAGTTTATTGTCACCACGCGACCAACTCTTTTATGTGGACGAGCGAATTGACTTAGTTAATTTTGAAATACCGTTTGACCTTGCTTTCATCTACGCTAATTTTTGTCAAGAGAAAAGAGCGATGGAATTAGTTCTACAACTGACGGAAAAAGGCAAACGCAGTATTCTTTTCGGTCCTTTGCCTACTACTTGGCGTGATTCGTTACCCAGTTGGGTTGATTCAGTGGTTATTGGTAGCATTTTAAATGCCTATCCGGAAATTCGTAACGACCTGACCAAGGGCGAATTAAAAAAACAATATCTCGCCTCAACACAACCTCAATACCTATCACCGCTACTTAAGGAGAGTGAAAAAAAACCTTTTTATAATCAATCCTATCAGCAGTTGCAGACAATAATTGGTTGTTTCTGTTTACCGCCCCTTAAACCATTTTGTCCCCAATATCTTTATTACGGAGATAACATTTTAAAGCGGAATTTAATTGAGGTTATTGGCGAAATCATCGCAATGCCCTTTAAACATATTACACTTTTGGATGATGATATTACCCAATATCCCGAATACTATTACGAATTTTTTCAATGGGTCTGGAATTACCGCAAGCACTGGACCGTGAACGCTGGCGCCCGGCTTTTTGAACTAACGGGTTTTATTCGATTGCTGGCAAAGGCTGGCACGCGGATTTTATTTTTGAATGAAGATTGGTTTCCTAATTTATTCCCTGGGATTATAACCAGAGAAAATTCAAAGGTTGCCAGTGAATCTTATCCCAAACAGGTTTTACGCATTAAACGAAAACAGGTTAAAATCCTTCACTCCGAACGGATACTGGTCGGTGCCAAAATGAGTTTAATATATTATTCCGCTTCGGAATTTGATTTCGATTCCGTCTTCAAACTCATTGACCGTTTGGATTTGGACTTCTTACAAATCAGAGTTTTCGCACCAGCGCCTTTGGACAAACAAAAATTGGGTTACGAATTTGAACCTACCCTAAGACGATATTACCCAATGCTACCTTCGACTGACCCAATCTGGCTGAAGAATCGTTTCTATACGCTCGGACAAATAATTTATCGCATCGCCCGACGACCATTTTCTTTAGGTTTCTATAATACACTCTTCTATCTAATTCCCTATAGTTTAGCTTATCGGCAGAATTTCCTCGAAGGTATTGCTTATCCACCATAAGTCAGTAACCATTGGATAAAGTAGCGATGCCCGAAAAACCAAAAGCCGAAAAGTATTTAGAAAAAATAAGGAATATTGGAATTGCGGCTCATATTGATGCTGGCAAGACAACTACTACCGAACGGATTCTTTTCTATACGGGCAAGATTCACCGAATGGGGGAGGTGGACGAAGGTTCGGCAACGATGGACTGGATGGAGCAGGAAAAAGAAAGAGGCATAACTATCACCGCAGCTGCCACTACCGTGTATTGGTCAAGAGGTGCTGAAGAACCCTATCGGATTAACATCGTTGATACACCCGGTCATGTTGATTTTACCATTGAAGTTGAGCGGTCACTAAAAGTTTTAGATGGCGCAATCGTTGTTTTCTGTGGTGTGGGTGGGGTCGAACCTCAATCCGAAACAGTCTGGCACCAAGCAGATAAATATCAAGTGCCAAGACTTGCTTTTGTTAATAAACTTGACCGAGTTGGTTCAGACTTTTTTCGAGCCGTGCGGATGATGGAAGAAAAATTTCTTCAAAAACCCGTCCCAATCCAAATTCCCCTGGGTAGCGAAGATGATTTTCGGGGCATCATTGACCTTATCGAAGAAAAAGGTTATATCTGGATTGACGAGACCTTGGGCGTTGAATTTAGACCGGTTCCAATACCCGAGGAGTTGAAAACCTTGGCTAACGAATATCGCGAAAAGTTGATTGAGGCAGCCGCGGATTTTGATGAGGAACTATTAAATAAATATTTAACCGGTGAGATAATCTTAGCCGAAGATATCCGACGCGGTTTACGCAAAGGAACCTTGGCGATGAAACTGGTACCGGTGCTTTGTGGCAGTGCTTTAAAAAACAAAGGAATTCAAAAACTACTCGACGCGGTGATTGATTACCTTCCGGCACCGACTGAAGTTCGGCCTGCCATTGGGTTTCATCCCAAAAACAAATCAGAGGAAAAAAGATACGCTGACCCAAAAGGTCCTTTTTCGGCTTTAATCTTTAAAATTGCTAATGACCCGCATCGGGGACTTTTATCCTACATTCGGGTCTATTCGGGTAAAATCCGGCAAGGTGATACAGTATTAGTTGTTCCTTTAATGGAAAAGGTTCGAATTCAAAAGTTATTACTATTGCATGCCAACCGGAAAGAAGAAATTGAATTACTTTCTGCTGGCGAAATCGGTGCTGTTACTGGTTTAAAAGAAGTGAAAACTGGTTACACATTATCCAGTATTACCAACCCTATCGCTTTTGAACCGATGGAGTTCCCGGAGCCAGTTGTTTACATCGCAGTTGAACCTAAAACCAAAGCCGATGAATCGAAATTTTTTCAGTCGTTGGACATCTTAGCAATTGAAGATCCAACCTTTAAAATAAAGATTGACCCGGAGACGAATCAGACAATAATCTCGGGAATGGGTGAACTTCATTTAGATATTCTGATTGACCGGCTAAAAAGAGAATTTGGTATTCCCTGTCGGGTTGGTAAACCACAAGTTTCATATCGGGAGACGATTACTAACGAAGCAGTCGCGGAGGGGAGATTCATCCGCCAGACCGGCGGTAAAGGACATTTTGCCATTGTTACCCTTAAGTTACAACCAATCGCTAAAGGAGTTGAAGTATATAACGAGATTGATGAGGGGGTAATCCCTAAAGAATTTATCCCTGCAATCCAGCAAGGAATCGAAGAAAATATCAACGCTGGTGTCTTAGCTGGTTATCCGATAATCAATATCCGAGTCCATATTCTAAACGGTGAGTTTCACGAGGTAGATTCTTCGGAAATGGACTTTCGAATTGCCGCATCCATCGCCTTTCGCGATGCATTTATGAAGGCAGAACCGACCTTAATGGAACCGATAATGGATTTAGAGGTTGTGACACCAGAGGAATATTTAGGAGCGGTGATTGCCGACATCAATGCCCGGCGTGGCAAGGTACTTCGTTTAGAAACTGTTAAAGGTCATCGAATTATTTATGGCCAAGTTCCATTAGCGATGACATTTGGCTATGCTACTGCTTTACGGTCACTAACCCAAGGCAGAGCAAGCAGTTCATTACAATTTTCTCATTATGAGAAATTACCCGAAGAGGAAAAGGTAAAAATTTTTCCTTCGCTACCAACCTTTTAAGACTAAACCATAAAATTAAAACAGTTCAACCTCCGATTAAATATTTTTCGTTTTTCTTCAGGAGTAAAGGGTAGTTCAGGATAGTTAAGGACCAACCAACTTGAGTTTTTAAGAACATCCTCTTCTAAGCTTTTAACTGCCTCTACTTCAAATTTACTTTTTAAAAGAGATTTTAATTCTTTAAAGTAATAATCATCATCGATGCTGAATTCCAAATGAGATAAGTCCCATAAAAGTAAGGGCAATCTATTCCCTCACCTGCCCTTCCCCATAGACAATATACTTGGTAGTAGTTAACTCTGTTAAGCCCATAGGTCCCCTGGCATGAAGCTTCTGAGTTGAGATACCGATTTCCGCACCTAAACCATATTCTCCTCCATCTGTAAATCTAGTAGAAGCATTGACATACAAAGCTGCCGCATCA
>JBDRUX010000106.1:0-6392 GCA_039801565.1 Caldifarciminota bacterium | reverse complement strand
ATTGACAAGGTGGCTTAAATGATTATAATGTCAACAATGGCAAAGTTAAGAATTTCCACGAATATCGGGACAGGACCGATGAAGCAAACAAAAAACTTAACATTTTTTATAAATCTGCTGAGTCAAGAATTAATGAATTCTTTGACGATATTGGTAAGGACACTTGTAAGAGATTAAAGAAAAGCGCTAACTTTTTTACAATAGGAATTGATAGCGAAAACCCTAATAATGCTCAGCATATAGAACTGGTTGCAGTTTTTGATTTTAAAAAATCAAAAGTTATCCACTGGACAGGGAAATTCTATCCGACAGAGGGACAAAAAAGAGACCTTATAAAAATCAACGACCTCAATACTCACTTTATTCAACTTAATAATCAAAGAACAGTTATTCTCGGTTGCCATGACCTTAATGTTTTTTAGCCCTCGTGGTCAAGCGAATGCAAAGCGCGAGGGTTGGAAAAGAAAAACAGCAGATAAGTTTAGGGAATTATGTCGAAAGTTTAAACCGGATATATTTTTGCAGCATCCGCATACAACAGACACCCCAAATATTTGGAACTTGGCATGGAAAACTGTAGAAAAAGAATTCCCTTATGTTAAACACTACGCGAGTGGAATAAAGTATTATAATGAGTATCGATATGGTCTCGATAAAGAAGCAGACTATGAACACAGAAAACTAAAAAGATGTTGGTCTTGTATGTGTAAGGGGATAAAGTATCAAGATAAGAACATAGGGCATCCACGAGGGGAACTTAACAAAGTATTAGAAAAAACAAAAAAAGGAGACGTGATTGATTTTGTCTATGTCGAATAGCTACAGAAATAGTGCCCCCCATAACTCTTCGCTAGCCTCAGCCTTGGGCTTCGGGCAACTGATAGCGGTTAAACTGTTCAGCTCTTGCAGAGCCTCACCTAAATTTTCACCTCGTGAAAACTTCGTTTATCCGCAGCAGTTGTCTGAAATTAACTTATAGAATGATACAATATGGCAAAGGGTATTACTAAGTCGAGCCATAATTTTGCCAAATAAAAGAAAAACTACTAGCAATAATTTACTAAAGATTGATAGACTCATTATATAGCGCCGTTTAATTAAGAGTTTTGGAACAACTTTGTGTCAAAAAGAAATTTTTAACGCTACTATCTTCAAACCAGCTCCCTAAACCTGCTTCTTAACGAGTCTTGCCACTTGGCGACAAATAAGCCTATCACCGAGCCGGATTACCAGCCAACCAACCTGCTTGCTTCCAAACCAGTCTTTCTGCCTGCTAACGAACCCACCCCTCAGCCTTCCCCCAAACCAACAGCCGAACTTGCCTTCCTTGCTTCCGATGTGCCAAATACCAAATCTAACCTGAGACCTACCCCCGATACCGCCCCCTATACTATATAGGGGATAGCCAGGGGCTAGCCCAAGACTACCCACTCCATTGCTTTTCTTTCGTAAAATCAATGATTTAGACAAATATTAATAAAATTAAGTCAAAACCAAGAAAAATATTAAAATTGTTAAAGTCGGTTTCAATATTTCTAATCTATGATAAGCCTTTGATTTCAGATAGCTTATAGCCAGTTGAGTTTTAAGTAATTCCCAATATTAGTCTCTTTCGTTATAATTTGCATGGTCAATAATTCAATAGTTTTTATAGGCTAAAATGGAACGAGTTGTTGACACGCTTAAAACTTAAGGTATATTTAATCAAAACTATGAAGAGTATCGCTAAATCAAATTTAGCTAAATTAGTCGAAAAGTTCGAGTATGAACTAACCGCCGGCAAAATCAAAGAATATAACGAAGAGGCAACTAAGACCGCCTTCATTCAGCCACTCTTAAAAGATGTCTTAGGTTGGGATGTGACGAATCGTGATGAGGTCAGTCCCGAAGAGAAAATTTCCCGGGGCAGGGTTGATTATGGTCTAAAGGTTGAAGGCAAAATCAAGGTCTTTGTCGAAGCCAAACCACCAAGAGCCGATTTGAATAAGCATATCGAACAGGCGGTCCGTTATGGCTATAACCGAAAAGGTGTGCCATTTGTGCTTCTGACCGATTTTGAAGAACTGAAACTATTCGATGTCACGGTCAAACCGGACACAAGAAACCCCCGTAAAGGCTTAAAGATTGATTTGCGCTGGAATGACTATCTAAAAGAATTTGATAAATTATGGCTCTTATCTAAAGAATCAGTAATCAGAGGCGAACTGGATAAATTATTACTGGTTAAGCCCAAGGATAGACTACCGGTTGATAAAGCAATTTTAGATGACCTAAAGCGCTGGCGGGAAAGTTTAGCCAAAGATATTTTCAAGAACAATCGGTCAAAAATAACTGATGCCGAAATGCTTAAAGAGATTACCCAGCGGATTTTAGACCGGATTATCTTCATCCGTTCCTGTGAAGACCGTGGTCTGGTCCATCGCCGACCGTTAAAAGAACTATTTGAAGAGAGAACCGAGACCGTTGGCTTAAATACGATGGTCTTTCTCAAAGAAGAATTCAAGCACTACAACATTATCTTTGATTCTGATTTATTTCGTCCCCAGGATTGGGAATCTGATTTAGCCATTGATTTCAAGGTAATGAAAGAGATTGTCTTAGATACCTATAACCCTTATCAATTCGATGTGATTCCATTAGAGGTCTTGGGCAATATTTATGAGCAGTATTTAGGTTATACGATAAGACTTACCGACCATCAGGTCAAATACGAATTAAAGCCGGATGTCCGAAAAGCCGGTGGGGTCTATTATACACCGGAATATATCGTTGATTATATTGTTAAGAACACGGTCGGCAAGTTATTACAGGAATTACCGCCAGCCAAAATCAAGAAATTAAGAATCTTAGACCCGGCGTGTGGTTCAGGTAGTTTTCTAATTCGGGCTTATGAAGAGATGTTGAACTATTATAAGAACCAGAAAAGAATGCAAAGTCATGCCGAACTTGTTTCGGCATCTCATAAGACCCTGAAACGAGTTCAGGGTGACGAGCAAAGCGAAGAGGCTACACAAAAGAGATTAGACCTAAAATATGAAGAAGCCGAGCCGCGGTTAACTATTGAAGAAAAAAGTCAAATCTTAAGAGAGCATATCTTTGGGGTGGATATTGACGAGCAGGCGGTTGAGGTGACCAAGTTATCTTTGATGTTAAAGATGCTGGAAGGTGAATTTGGGATTATTCCCGGTCGTTCGATTCTGCCGATGCTGGATAAGAATATTCGTTGTGGCAATTCCTTGATTTCCGGCAGTCCTTTAGAATTAAAGAAATATTTTGGTGATGACTGGTATAAGGTCAAACCATTCAATTGGGAAGAAGAGTTTAGGAAGATAATGGTTGAAGAAGGTGGCTTTGATGTTGTAATCGGCAACCCGCCTTATGGCGGGCAATTGACTGAAGGAGAGAGAAGGTATCTTGAAGAAGTATTTAAAATAGGCACTACCGATACTGCTGCATTAATGATATACCGAGTTATTAAAGACCTTTTACATAAACCCGGGATGTTTAGCTTTATAGTCCCTAAGCCCTTATCTTACGCCTCAAATTGGGCTTCAATTCGTACTCTGCTTTTACCAGAGTTGCAAGAATTGGTTGATTGCTCTAAAGTTTGGAAAGAAGTAAAACTCGAGCAGGTCATTTTTATTTACTACAAAGGTAAGCCATCTTCAAAGTATATTTCTTCAGTTAGACGAAATGAAAAAATCATTAATGTTGGCAAAATAGAAAAAACATTATGTCATAAATTTGGATTTATTCTTAATGGAATAAGTGAAGCTGAATTAAAAATCAGTCAAAAAATTCTTTTGACCGGTTTATTTCTCAATGATTTTGTTATTAATCAGAGGGGCGGGATGCTACAAAAACATGTATCCTCAGCTGGTAAAATTAGTGTATTAGGCGGAAAACAAATACAAAGATATGGTTTCAAAATCACGCCGAAAGGCAAAATAACAAAGGAGAACGTAATTGATTCCAAAGCTTGGATTGAACCTAATAGCATATTGGTGCAAAACATTGTAGCTCATATTCAAAACCCTTTTGACCATATTCAAATTATATCTTGTCCAGCCAAGATATTAGATACTAAATCCTTTGTAATTCTAGACACAATAAACCAATTAATTAATAAAAGTCATCTTTCTTCTAATTATTTAACTGCCCTTCTGAATTCCAAATTAATCAGCTGGTATGTTTATCGATTTATATTCGCAAAAGCAATCCGAACAATGCATTTTGATTCACCAGTAACAAGCCGTATTCCGATTAGAAATATTGATTTCTCAAACCATAAAGACAAGAAACTTCATGATGACCTTGTGGCGTTAGTGGATGTGATGTTAGATTTGAATAAGAAACTTCAGACTGCGCAAGGCAGTCAAAAAGCCCAAATCCAAAGACAAATCGAAAAGACCGATAAGGAGATTGACGAGATTGTATATAAACTATATAATATCACCGATGACGAAAGAAAAATAATTGAGGGAAGTGTTGAAACTGGTTGAACAAGGAGCAATAAATGCCAATCAATAAATTAATAATTAAAAATTATAAAAGCCTCAAAGATGTGTCGTTAGAAATGAAGTCTTTTATGGTCTTCATTGGACCAAACAATGCAGGTAAAAGCAATATTCTCGATTGTCTCAGTTTCTTGTCGGAGTTTGGTAGAAGAGGCGATGAAATAGGGGGAGTAATAAGGAGAGGTGGGTTTGAACAAATTGTCCATAATGGAATTATAAGTAATCCAATTACCTTTGAACTTGAAGGTTCTTTAAAAATTAAAGGCGAAGAAATAGTTTATAAATATTATATTGAACTAATTGGGGAAAGATTTGGTGGTTTTCGCAATAATAAAGAACTTTTTGTGGTGGAAGGCGTAGAGAAACCTCTTCTTGAATTTCCGGGAGAGCAAAATCTGGCAATTGTGCGTGACAAAACAGGAAAGCAAACCGGTAAAATTGGTCGAGGATATAGCTATTTATATATTCCCTACTTTGATGACATTAATCAGTACCCTATTCTTGGCACATTTGCCAATGAGATGCAGAACTGGACTTTCCTAAATCTACTGCCTCCTTTAATGAGAGAGCCGCTTCCAGTCAGGAAAGAATTACAACTTCAAACTTGGGGAGAAAATCTCTCAGTCGTGCTTCATGACCTGCAAGTCGAAAATCCCCCTAAGTTTAAAGAAATTGAACAAATTTTAAAATTAGCGGTCCCGGAATTAGAGGAATTAACCACTGGCTTGACTTCTCATGACCCTGGAAAGACTTTTATTCGTATTACGGAAAAAAACCTCAAAATGTCTATCCCGGCTTGGAATATGTCGGACGGTTCATTGCGCTTATTAGGTGTTCTCGCCGCTCTATATTTACCATCGCCGCTTCCCCTTATCGGTATTGAAGAACCGGAAAATTATGTTCATCCAAGACTTCTGGAACTGATTGTAGACTTACTTAAGAATGCTTCGGAAAAATCCCAAATTCTTGTCACAACTCATTCTCCCTATTTTGTTGACCTCCTTCAACCCGAAGACTTGTATATCGTAGAAAAACAGGAAGGTCAGACAAAAATAAAAAAAGCTGAGGATAAGAAAGGAATTAAGGAAACATTAAAAGTATTGGGTTTAGGTGAAATGTGGTATTCAGGGAGTTTGGGGGGCGTGCCGTGAAAATTGCCCTTATCGTTGAAGGAAGGACAAGACCCTCAAGTGAAGAACGGGTAATAACAATTCTCGCACGGAAGATAGTACCAAGGGAAGTGGGAATTACTTCACGCATTATAAATCGGGGCGATTTATTGAACAATGAAAGAAAAGTTTATGCTTGTGTTAATGATATGTTGCAAGATAATCCTGATATATCAAAAGTAATTATCTGCGTTGATTCCGAATGCACGCCAGAAGAAGACATCAAAAATATGGTAGTGAAAATTGAAAAAAACCTAACGGAAAAAATCGGTGTGCCGATTTACTATGTGGTTGTTGTTCACGCTTTAGAGGCTTGGCTTCTTGCCGACGCCGATAATATAAAGGAACACTTAAAGACCAGAGAAAAGATAAGTATCTCCCCCTCCGTAGTTTCCGAGTGTAGACCTAAAGAAGTTCTGAAAGGGCTCTATAGAAAAACGGGCAAAGATTTTATTCCGATGCGAGAATACCCACAAATTGCCGAAAAGTTGAATATCGCTAAAATGAGAGACAATGTCAGTTTTAGCTATTTTCATAATAAAGTCAAGGACCCTTGATTTGAATAAGAAGAATCAGACTGCTCAAGGCAGTCAAAAAGCCCAAATCGAAAAAATAATTTTTAGGGAAAATGAGTAAAAAACCAAAAAAGATTGAAAAGACAATCTTCTTAGTTGCGCCCATTATAAGCTTATTAAAAGGAGGATTA
>JBDRUX010000105.1:0-6482 GCA_039801565.1 Caldifarciminota bacterium | reverse complement strand
TTCTCCCTGCTCACTATCCCAGTTGTAGCGGTGCCACTTCTCGCACCACAATTTAAACTATTGAACCAGTTTGAATTAATTTTTCGACGCATCATTAAAATCAGAGATTGCGGGATAAGTTTTAGGGATTAGTGAAAATAATGAGGCGATGTAGGAGGTTGCTTACCAGGTGACCTATGGGGCTACCTACCGGGCTACTCCCCAGGTTGCTTTCCAAGTTGCCTACCGGGTCGCTCCCAAGGTCGCCTACGAAGTCGCCCCCTAACCCGCTCCCGAAGCAACCTACCAAGCAACTTAGGAGGCAACCTACTGGGCAGCTTAGGGGGTAGCCTACGGGGTCACCCCCTATACGATACCCCCTCCCTAAAGGAAAATTAGCGTAACCGACGGAAGACCAAGATGATAGACGAAAAAATCGGTCATTTTTAGGTTGAAATATATTTCAACTTTTTCTGACGCAAAACCTGTCCCGGTTCTGAATCAAGTTTAAGATGGTTAGGAATCCAAGGCAATTCAATCTAATGTTTGAGAGAAAACACTCAAACTACCTTTAGAGAAAACAGATTGCCACGAAAGCACAAAATTAAGAAAACACAAAAAGATGTAAGAATGGAAAAATATTAGACACCACTCGAAGAATCCGTTGAGTGAAGCGGAACGAACTCAAGATACTGAAAAAGTAGGTTGTGTATTCGCGGTGAAATAAATCTTTGCTTATTTTTTTCGTGCCTTTCGTGTTTTCATAGTTTAATGATTTTTGCACAGCCTCCCATACCCTTGGCGTAGCAAAAAACCAAAACAAAGTAATTGGTTTAGTTCTTGACAAACGAGCAAGTTAATAGATAATTGGGTTATGAGTAAAAAGGAGAATTTCTATTTAGCCAAGTTGGAATGGTTGGGTCCAATCTTGGTCCGAGGCTTACGGGTGCTTTCATCAGTGGAGGCGCTGGGGCAAGAGTTCTCTTTTTCCCAAGTTATGATTCTTCAGACTTTGCTCCGAGAGAAGACGATGCAAATGAAAGATTTGGCAAAATACCTTGGGCTTTCCAAGGCTAATGCTACTGGGTTGGTTGACCGGTTAGTTAAAAAGGGGTTGATTGAACGAACCCATAGTGTTGAAGACCGCCGCGCAGTACTCGTCAAATTGACCCCCACCGGTACCCACGCCGCCACTAAACTTGCTGCCATCAACCGCAAAGGACTTGCCCAGATGATGCGTCGAATCCCCGAAAAGAACTTGGTGGTGTTCTTAAATACCTTGGAAATGGTCGCCCGTGACCTAACCAAAATTGCTGAACCCTAATTTTTATTGTTGCTAAAGCTAATCACTAAACCAAAAAGTATATCCTAAAGTTTTCCAGCTGGTAATTCCCCTAATAAATTTGACCATTTAATTTTTCTTGACAAAGATAGTTAATTTTGTATACTTTTTATATAATGAACATTCAATTTAATTTATTAAATCCGGGTGAATTATGTTGAGGTGGCTCGGCACAAAGGTTTGCGCTAATGCCTGGTGGGTAATCGGCGCAATACTTTTGATAACCATCTTTTGGGCAATTTTCATCGGACGCCTACGAACCGAGGCTGATTTAACTAAGATGTTAACTGATGCTGACCCAGCGGTTAGGACAATGGCGGTGGTGGATAGTGAGTTTGGTGGTTCTACCCAAATTGCAATGTTGGTGGAGGCAGAAGATATATTTTCCCGGCAAGTGCTATATGCCTTAGATACTCTGATTCAAACTATCCAGGGCTTGCCTGGAGTGTTAGATATTCAAGGGCTCACTACCTTGCAGGATGTGAAAGGCAAGGACGATGAGATTATTATTGCTAAGATTATTGATTCCATCCCCAAAGACCCCAACCGGTTACAAGCCTTGCGCCAAGAAGTTTTGAATGATAAGCGATATCGGGGAATCTTAGTTGCCGAAGATGGCAGTTCAGCTTTGTTTTTAGTTCGTCTAATCCCAAATTGTGACAAGACAGCGATGGTTAATGCTATCGAAACGGTTATAAATAATTCAAGTTTGAAAGATAATATCACTTTATCCGGAAGTCCAGCGCTGATGAAATATATGCGCGATTGGATGTCAGCTGATTTGAAATTACTCTTACCCTTAGCGGTTTTGGTACTGGCAGTTATTATGTTAATAAGTTTTCGTAATTGGCAGGGATTTTTGCCTTTAATTGCAGTCTTAATTGCGGTGATTTGGACCTTAGGTTTAATCGGTTTGCTTGGGCAACCACTAACAATTGTTATGGTTGTCTTGCCACCGATTTTGGTCTCGGTTGGGAGTGCGTATGGTATCCATATCTTAGCCCGTTTCCGTCAGGAAAAAAATAGCGGCAAAAATTCCATTGAATCAGCCCGTCAGGCGGTTAGTAATACCGGGTTAGCGGTTTTCTTGGCTGGGGCGACAACGATGGTTGGTTTTGTCGCTAATACCGTCTCAGGTATTGTATCAATCCGTCATTTTGGGTTATTCTCGGCAATCGGTGTTTTTTTTGCCTTGGTCGTTGCCTTAACCTTTGTGCCCGCCGTCTTATCAAGAACTAAGACCAAAGAAGGCAAGACCGAGGTCATCGTCCCCCAAGCGCATAACAGTAATTGGCTTGACCGAGTTTTTGAAAAATGGGGCGGAATTGTTTTTCGTCATCGTCTTAAGATAATTATCTCAGTTCTTATTCTAATTCTGATTGCTGGAGTGTTTATTCCTCGGGTTCGTCCGGAAACCGATTTTGTGCGGTATTTCAAACCAAATTCTAAACCAACCCGGGCAGTAAAAATTATTGCCGAACGATTTGGTGGTGAGTTGCAATTTGAATTCATTGTTGAAGGCGATATTCAGGACCCAAAGTTACTGCAGAAAATTGAAAATTTTGAAAAGGAATTAAAAACGATTCCCCATATTACCCATACCTTTTCTTTGGTAGATATTTTGTGCCGAACCAACCGGGTATTCAACGGCGATAGATTAGAATTTGAACGAGTACCGCAAACCCGCGAGGCGGTTGCCCAATATTTATTGTTGCTATCATTTTCCGATTCGGACTTTTTAGGTGATTATGTTACGGCTGATTATAAATTAGCCCGCCTCATTGCTCGTTTTGATAGTGAAGAAAGTCAAGCGATTGCCAATGCGACTAAGCAAATAAAAAAGTTAATTGCCAAACACTTCGGTTTTAACAGCAAAGTCGAGATTGGTGGTATGCCAATGGCAATTGAACGATTACATCAGAACCTTCAGTTTAGCCAAATTATTACTTTATTGACCGCCTTGGTTGCGGTTTTTGGTTTAGTTACCCTTTTGTTCAAATCGGTGGGATTGGGATTAGTGGCATTAACGCCAATTGGTTTAACCCTTGCCTTGAATTATGGCATAATGGGCATTTTAGGAATTAGACAAGATGTGGTAACCGCAACCCTTGGTTCAATCGCAATTGGGATTGGTATTGATTACTCCTGCCACCTTTTAGCCCGGTTTCGTGAGGAGACCAAAAATAGTCAGTCAAAAGACAGAATTATAACCAGAACCCTAACCGCAGTTGGTCCGGCAATTCTGACCAATGCCTTAGCGGTTGGGTTAGGTTTTGCGGTTTTAATCTTTTCCTCATTTATGATTATTCAGACTTTCGGCATCTTAATTGCCGAAACGATGTTATTGGCAAGTATTGGTGCGCTGACCGTTCTGGTAGCCTTACTGAGTTGGCGCATTAAAGAATGGAGGTAATGATGCGAAAAATTATCACAACACTCTTCATTGGTGCTTCAATTATCTTTGCCGCTCAGATTAATTTAAGCGGCGAAGAAATTTTAGACCAGGTGCGAAGAGCAACCGTAGCCAAAGACCGTAAAGCAACTGCCATAATGACTATTACTGACCGTAATGGTCGAACTTTCACTCGAACCGTCCATTTTGTCACGAAAGGCGATAAAAAACTTATGGCAACTTTTCAGGAACCAGCGGATTTGAGGGGTGTTACTTTTATGACCACTTCGGCTGATAATATGTGGATTTACTTACCAACCCAAGCTCGGGTGCGTCGGATTACCGGTAGTATGGTAAATCAAGGTTTTGGTGGCTCAGATTTTTCTTATAAGGAAATGAATAACATCTCATCGGTCGCTGCGGATAAAAAAGTGGCAAAAGTTGAAGAGACGGTCCTAAATGATAAATCGGCTTATCTTCTAATCTTGAAAGAAAATGATGGCACAATAAGTCGTCTGTGGGTAGAAAAGATTACTTTTCTACCCCGAAAAATTGAGAAACTTGATGCCGAAGGTAAGGTGAAGAAAGAGGTGCTGTTTAATGATTTCGCCCAAGATGACTCCATCTGGACACCAAAATTGATTCAAATCCAAGATTTGAATAAAAATAGTCGAACCGAAATCCGAATCACTGAATTTCAACTCAATACCGGAATCAAAGATAACTTCTTCACCGAGACGAACATGAAAAGAGGTGGCAAATGATCGGGCAAAAAATAAAAATATTCGTTGGCATAAGTCTAATATTTTATCTTATCTTTGCCCAAAGTTCTTTTCAAGTTGGACTGGAATCAAAATTGCACTTAAGACTCAATGCCTTGGACAGTTCAGCAATTAGTTGGTTTGAGACCAGGACGCGACTCAATTTTAGTCCAGCATTAAGCGAAAAGATTACTAGCAAGGTTGGCTTAGAAATCCGAGCCAAAGAGTTTTCCAATCTCAATTCTGTTAGCCGGTTAACCGAACCTTCGTCATTCCAACCGATTGCTATTCTATTGGATGAGAATTACTTAAGTCTATTTGATATTGTTCCTAATTTAACCTTCACTGTGGGCAGAAAAATGGTGCATTGGGGAACCGCTGATGTGATAAATCCAACCGATAATATTGTCACACCGGATTATTCTGACCCAACCCTTTGGGATGCCAAAAGACCAGTTTGGTTGATTCATACTGAATATAATCCAGTAAATTCATTGGGATTAGAATTAGTCGTCAAACCGATATTTGAACCGGCATTGCTCACACCAAAGAATTGGTTCTGGGTAGAAAACTTACCAACCGTTGCACAACTAAGGCAAGGTTTGGTGGCTTCGTTAATCAATCAAGGTTTGGATACCTTGACTGCCCAACAGGTTGCCGAAAGTTATACGATTACTATTCGAGAAGATTTTGTAATGCCGAAAAATACACTAAAGAATATCTCCTACGGTGGTAAAATAAAAACCCATTTCTCGGTTTTTGATTTATCAGCCAGTCTTTTTCGCAGCTATGATTTTTTACCTTTTGCTACCCCGATTATAACAATCAATCCGCAAGATCACACTTTAGACTTTGTCTTGCAAGAACGCTATCCAAGAAAAACTATCATCGGCGGTGATATCGCTACCAATATCTTTGATATCGGTATCTGGGCAGAGGCAGGTTACTTTATCTATGACGATTCAATGCCCAAGGATAGACTGGAATTGGTGGTTGGTACCGATTATTCGTTTCAAGGTTTTTATGCCAATTTACAATTCTTCCGCGGAAAATTTCCTTTGGCAGCGATGCAATCTAACGATGAGAACAATTTTATCATAGGTGCCTTAGAGCGAAAGTTTTTGGCTGACCGGGTCTTACTGAGAGCTGGTGGTATCATTGATACAAAAAATGGTTCTTATGGCTTTTTGCCTTCAATGCGTTGGCTGCCGGTTACAGGTGCCGAGATTGAAATTGGCGGTTTACTTTTTGGTGGTAAAGAAGGTTCGGTATTTAATCCCTTAGCCTCGGTCAAAGAAATCCTTTTTGGTATTCGCTACCAATTTTAGAATACCGGTAGTGTCACTATTGTATTGGAAATTTGGATAAGGGAGGCTGGACTTCTCTATTTTGATTTAAAATGCATTGAAAAAACAATTTGCACTTGAATTAGGGTCAAATCTGTCTGCGACGGCTTTCGGGTTGGCGTGATTTGACTCAAGTAGTCAATAAAAGTATCGGCAAGGTGGCGTAACTGAATTATAATGTCAACAATGTCAAAATAAAGAATTTTCACGAATATCGGGGCAAGATCAAACCACAAGATTTCAAAGACACTGTTCGGAGCGAAAAACCACAAAGATTAGATTGTTGATGTCACTTACGCTCCATCCGCGCTTTGCGTTACACCTTCGGTCCGCAGTGAGATAAAAATCTCTGGGACGGAATCAATTTCTTACGATTAGGAGCCGAAACAAGAAAATTTTTGGTCTTAAAATAAACATTTGTTTAGATATTAGAAATTAGGAATTAAGGGGGCCAGCTTACCAGCCAGCTCCCGAGGTAGCCTACGGGGTAGCCCCCGAACCTACTCCCCAACCAGTCTGAAACCTTGCCTTTAAGAAAAAAGATTTATGTTAGTGAGGAGTGAGGTGTAAGGAGTAAGCAGAAAGGGGGAAGACTCACTCACTGCTTACTTCTCCCTGCTCACTATCCCAGTTGTAGCGGTGCCACTTCTCGCACCACAATT
>JBDRUX010000104.1:0-6699 GCA_039801565.1 Caldifarciminota bacterium | reverse complement strand
GTGGTCGCAATGATGCATTTACCATTACTTCTTTCGGTTTTCTTCCTCCTGCCATAACCATTGAAACGGCAAAGAGGATTATTAGCCCAATCCGGGCTAATAATGAGCCGCTTCGGCTCATTCTCCCCAAAACAAAGAAATTCTTTGTCGGGGATTCAACCCGATTCGGGTTTGTTTTGTTGTTATTTCGGAGCATCGCTGCCTCCTTTCTTGGGTTGTTTGTTCTTTTTTGTTCCTCGAAACACCGTTCATTACAACCTCGATTAATCTCAAAACATAATGATATAAAGAAAATCATTTGTCAAGAGAAACTCGTTTTCGTCAAGAGCGTGAGATTTTTAAGGATATTGAACTATAATAGCCCTTCCGAGCAAATCGGGTAGGAAACCTTGTTAGAAGCAAATTGGGGTGTTAGTTAGGAGTTGGTAGGCTATCTCGCAAGCAACCTCGATACCGCCTCAATATTTTCCCTAATCCCTAAGACCTATACCCTAATCACTGATTTTATGATGCGTCGAAAATAGTTCAAACTGGTTCAATTGGTTAAATTGTGTACTATTTTATGACCTGAAACTTTTTGGTCTCGGTGCCAAGTCTCAAGAGATAAATTCTGGGCTTGATTCCTTTCAAGGATATTTTCAGCTCGTTGACTTGCGAAGGCATCTCAATTAAAGCATCACCATAACAATTGATAATATGGCACAATTCAGAATGAGTTTTTAAGAAAAAGCACCCGAGCGCAAATGCATTTAAGGAATAATGAAATGATAAAAGGAACTTTAAAGTTCTTGGGCGGAAACGCAATGATTAATTGAACGATTTTATTTCTTAGGTTCCTCTTCGTCAATTATCCCCATTCGCTTTGCTTCCCTAAGTAACTTTTCGCCCATCTCTTTTTCCTTTACTAAGCGCTCTTTTTCGGCTTGAAGTTTTTTTTCCTCCTCTTTTGCCAAGAGTTGTTTAACTTGTTCTAAAAGGACTTCGTTTTTAAACGGTTTGGTCATATAAGCATCCGCGCCAACCCGCATTCCCTCCTCAATATCGCGTTCTTGTGACCGCGCAGTGAGCATCAGAATTGGAATCTTTTTGTAATAAGAATCCCGCTTTAGGATTGCACAGACTTGATAGCCATTGAGTTTGGGTAAAATCAAATCGAGGATAATTAAATCCGGATTTTCCTCTCTTGCCTTTTTGAGTCCTTCAGTGCCATCCATAGCGGTTATCACTTCATAGCCAGCACTTTCTAACCGCTTCTGGATGACGGCTAAAACTCTTGCTTCGTCATCAACGACTAAGATCCGTTTTGCCATACCAGCCTCCCTTAGATTTAAAAAAGGATAATTATTCTTAAGAAAAAGTCAATCCAATAATAATCATTTTATCGGTTGGCGACGATTTTCGAGAATCGGTAAGAGTGTGCGTGGATTAGGTAAGACCTCCGGACAGATATAAAAGGCAGCGGTAATTTTCCCAACATCGAGACCTTGCAGAGTCTCAACCAATTCCGCAAAAAGGGCTTGGACATTTTCTTCAGGCAATGCCGAAACCAATATTACCGCTCGGTGGTTGGGAAAAATACGCAGTAAATCATAGGATAAAATTTTCGGTTGAATTTCATCGCTAATTCTTTTTAGCGTAGTCTCAAGGTTAGTCGCGGCTAATGTCTCTTCCACCCGAAAAAGGAAAACGACAACATGACCGGCAATAACCTTGGCTTGCTGTTCAATCGTTTCTAAAGAATAGGCAAAATCATCAAGTTCGTCATAAACCGGTAGGGTGAAATAGAAATTACTGCCTTTATTAACTTCACTTTCAAAACCAATCTTACCATTATTTAGTTCAACCAACTGCTTACAGAGCGAAAGTCCTAAACCACTGCCTGGCTGGTTTTTTTGACGCTCGACCTGTTCGAATTTTTTAAAGATAAGGTGCCTTTGCTCAGGTGGGATGCCAATCCCGGTATCTTTTACCGAGGTTAAAACCATATTGCCGGGTTGAGAACAAACCCGAATCGTTATTTCGCCGCCGACCGGCGTGAATTTTATCGCATTGCTTAAAAAATTAGTCACAACCCGATAGTAATGTCCTGGGTCACAGAAGATAGCAATTTCTGGTTCGGGCAAATCAAATAATAACTTTAGCCCCCGCTCATGGGCAAGGGGCTCATAACTCATTCTTAATCGCTCGATTTGCTCTTTTGGTTTGACTTTAGTCTTTTTTGCCACAAGCTTGCCAGCTTCGATTTTGGCTAAATCTAAAATGTCATTGATGAAATCATTTAACCTTTCAGCATCTTCAATAGCCAGTCTTAGAAATTTTTTCTGTTCTTCATTCACTTCGCCTAAGGTTCCGTCTTCGACCAAACTGATTCCTTCAATGATGGTGGTTAAAGGGGTGCGGAGGTCGTGAGAAACGGCTGAGACAAAATCCGATTTCGCCTCGGATAACCGTTTCAATTCCTGGTTGGCTTTTTCTAATTGCTCGGTTAACTCAATCAATTTTTTGCGTTGGAGGTTAAGCGCTCGATTCAAAAGTTCCAAACGTTCGGATTTCGATTTAATCTGATGCTCAGCCGCTTTACGCTCGGCAATATCAGTTAAAGTAAAGATTGTTCCTTGATGACGATTTGCCTGCTGGAGTGGACAAACACTAACAACGACGGGATTTTTGCGACCAGACTTGGATACAATTACCGTCTCATATTCATTCGGTTCAGTTTTGGTTTTCGTTTTGAATTGTTTGATGGTTCGCCATTCTTCGCTCGGCACAATATCCTGCCAGTTCTTCTCCAGTAGTTCGGTTAAAGAATAACCGAGCATTGTCAGCAACTTCTGATTAGCAAAGATGAATTTGCCGTTTCGGTCCTGAATTAAAATACCCTGCCCGATACAATTGAGTAATTCGGCTAAATCAAGACCGAGAAAGTCAGGTAAATTGATTTCTTGCATAGAGACTTAATACTTAAAGTTTAATTAGCATAAAGATACTGTCAACCCCTGTTACTTGAAATTTGTTGTTATAGTAGTATAATAGTTTGTGACTAAAGACGAAATTCGGCAAAGAGTCTGGGAGTATATGGAGAATAATAATCTGGTTACTTTTCCCCGACCCTGCTTTGGTCGAATTCCTAATTTCGTTGGCGCCAAGATTGCCGGTCAAAAGATTTGTGAATTAAAAGAATTCCAATTAGCCAAGGCAGTTTTTTCGGCACCGGATGCGGTGCTTTTAGAAGTGCGAAGACAAACGCTACTTGCCGGCAAAAGTCTTTTGGTCGCCTTGCCCCATATCGTTGATTATCGAGAACTGAGTGGTAAAGAACTGGCTCGAAATGGTGTGACCATCAATGGTTTTAAACGCTTTGGTAAAGAACCGAAAAGCAAAGCCGAGTTATTCGTGCAAGGTAGTGTGGCGGTGGATTTAAAAGGTAACCGTTTGGGTAAAGGTAAGGGTTATGGCGATAAGGAATATTGGGAGCTAAAAGCTAAGGGGTTGCTTATGCCCAATTGTAAGGTAGTAACAGTTGTTCACGACTGTCAAATTGTTTCCGATTTTTCCTACTTGATGACGGAAACGGATGTGAAGGTAGATTATATTCTAACTCCGACCCGAATCGTTGTTATTAATTGATGACGAAAATGCTAAGCCATTGAGAAGTTATGATGCTGGAACAATATCGCGAATTATTTCCCATAACCCAAAACTATATCTATCTCAATCATGCTGCAACTGGACCACTACCGATTCCGACAGTGGCAGCAATCGCCGAACTGGCGCATCGTTATTCAGAAGAAGGTAATCTTGAATGGTCTTATTGCGAAAAATTAGCCGATGCGGTTCGCCAATTCGCTGCCAAATTGGTTAATGCGGCTAAAGATGAAATCGCCTTTGTCCAAAATACCAGCCAAGGAATCATCATTGCGATTGGCTCAATCTCCTGGCAAAGCGGCGACAATTTAATCTTAATGAAAGATGGCTTTCCAACCAATTTGTATCCGTACCACTACCTTTTACCCCAAGTCGAAAAGCGCTATGTCACCAGTTACGAAATTCTTGCCGACCCTTATTCAATTTTAAAGCATATTGATAAAAAGACCAAGGCAGTTGCGCTGGATTGGGTTAATTTCTTAAACGGCATTAAAATTGACATAGCAACAATTGGCGAAATTTGTCGAAATAAAGGAATTTACTTCATCATTGATGGTATGCAAGGATTAGGGGCAGTTACTATTGATTTAAGCAAGGTCAAGGTGGATTTCTTTAGTGCGGCAGCACCGAAATGGTTATTAGGTCCGGAAGGGATTGGAATCCTGTATGTGCGGAAAGAGATATTGAATTGTTTGCAACCTACTAATTTGGGTTGGCTCAGCGCGGATTGGCCGGACTTTTATGACATCTATACCCAAAAGCCATTAAAGACAACAACGGCTCGCTTCGAAGCCGGTACGAAGAATTATCTGGGAATCACTGGGTTGGGTGAATCTTTGAAATTGTTCCACAATATCGGCTTAGCCAATATCGAAACTAAAATTTATCATCTCACCGATTATCTACTTTTCGAAATTTCTGATTCAAGATTTGAGATTCTTACACCTCGAGAACGAAATAACCGGGCGGGAATTGTCAGTTTTCGGCACAAAGATAAGGACACCCAAGAATTATTTATGAAATTAAGACAAAATAAAATTGTCTGCTCGTTAAGGGAAGGATATATTCGAATCTCACCCCATTTTTATAATACCGAACAAGAAATGGAAACACTGATTAGAATCATTAATAGTTGATTGTTAGTACTTAAGATGGTTTAATGCCAATTTTGTTGGTCTTCACAATTCTTGTCATAGGCGCATCAGGTATCATTGCCCAACTTCTTTTGGTTCGAGAACTTTTAGTGTGCTTTTACGGCAATGAGTTCACGATTGGTTTAGTATTAGCCAGTTGGCTAATTACCGAAGCGTTAGGTAGTTATTTAATCGGCAAGATTGTTCATAAACCCAAAAGACAATTTATCGCCTTCAATATTCTTTTAACCATTTTTTCGATTGCCCTGCCGACTTCGGTATACTTGGCGCGGATTGCTAAAAACATTGTTGGTGTGGCACCAGGCGAAATTTTAAGTGTCCCAATAATGTTTTTAATCTCAATTGTGATTCTTTTGCCATTGGGTTTTACTCACGGTGCCCTTTTTACACTCAGTTGTAGTCTATTGGCTCAATTAAAAGAAAAAGCGGTGGGCAGGGTTTATGTCTTAGAAACAATTGGTACAATCATCGGTGGTGTTATTACACCCTATTTGCTTATTCCTAATTTTATCACCTTTGATATTACTTTTATCATCATAGTGGCGATGTTCTTTTTGTTATTCATTATAAACTCCTATCCACAGGTAACTGCCCTGCTGAATGATAAAACAATGAAAAGTAGTAAGAAAACGGTGTGTTTTGGCTGGGCTGGTTTACCATTTGGAGTTGCAGTAATTTTATTACTACTGTCTCTCGCAAAACAAATCCCAATTGAGCTTCATAATTTAGCACTGGCGCATCAGTGGCAAGGTTATAATGTAGTATATTCCGAAAATTCCAAATATGGTAATATTACCGTAATCAAACAAGCCGAGCAATACACTTTTTATGAAGATGGGATACCGGTTGTTAATGTACCAATTCCGGATATCGCCTTTGCCGAAGATTTTATCCATTTTCCATTTTTAACTCATTCGGCGCCCAAGAAAGTGTTGATTATTAGTGGAGCGGTGGGGGGAATCTTACAGGAGATGTTCAAACATCCGGTCGAGGAAATCATTTATGTGGAATTAGACCCGTTACTTTTAACTGCGATTAAAAAATTTCCGACGCCGCTGACCACTCAAGAATTAACCGACCGTAGAGTAAGATTGATTCATCAAGACGCTCGTTTTTACTTAACCCGCAGTAAAGAAAAATACGATTTAATTTTCATTAATATTTTAGCGCCGCAAACTTTGCAGAGCAATCGCTTTTTCACGAAAGAGTTTTTTGCTGAAGTAAAAAAGCGGTTGAATCCCAATGGAATTTTAGTCACCCAAAGCTACGGTTCGCTATCTTATATTGGGGCAGAGTTAAGACATATCATCCGCACCCATTGGCAAACCTTGCACTCCGTCTTTCCTAATGTTTTTGTCATACCTGGTGATTTTACTTTATTTTTGGCTACAGCCGAGCCAATCGACATCACGCCACAAAGGTTAATCGAGCGGTTGCAGGACCGAAAAATCAAAACTAATCTCATCACACCAGAATATATTCAGGACCGATTGTCAGAATATCGGACGCGCTGGTTTTGGGAATCACTGCGATTGGATTCAAATGACAAAGTGAAATTCAATTCTGATTTTGCCCACTATGCGGTCTTCTATAATCTGATCTATTGGAGTAGCCGTACCTCAACAATTTACCCAAAGTTTTTTACTGCTTTCCAATCAATAACGATTTTTCATTTTCTTTTAATCTTTACGCTAATTCTCATTATTGGCTTGTACTTAACCCGGCGTTTGGGAAAGTATAAAGTTGCAATGCCGTTTGCCTTATTTTCGACCGGCTTTGTCGGAATGGTTTTAAATTTGGTCGTTGCCTTGTCATTTCAAGCGGTTTTTGGTCATATTTATCATCAAATAAGTATCTTAATCACTGCTTTCATTGTTGGTACCGCTCTTGGCGGCGGTAT
>JBDRUX010000103.1:0-7060 GCA_039801565.1 Caldifarciminota bacterium | reverse complement strand
TGAATTTCGGGTAGTCTTTGGTCAGGTAATGCTAAGAGCGCTGCCGAAGCTAAACAAGATTCATCATCGGTCAACTCAGGCATTGTTACCTTTACAGTCAACCCCGAGTGACCAGAAGGAGTAACAACCCGCCATATTACTTCAGTCGAGGCAATGGAAAAGATTAGTAGTAAAAATAAAATGGCAACACTTTTTAAATTCGAAACTCGAAATTTAGAATTCAAAATTAAAGGATTAATCATTTTCCTTCCTTTTTTATTATCTTTAAACCGTCCCTGCCACAAGCCACATAAATGTAATCTTCGGTGGCAAAGACACTATAGGCATAACCAGTTTTTACTATCGCTTCCAATTTTGGTGCCTTTGGATTGGTAATATCAATTACACCCAATCCGGAGTCACCTAAAGCGATATATAACCAATTATCCACAATGGAAATTTTACGAGCATAGCCCGGTAAGTCAAGAGCAGTAACGAGTGTTGGGGTTCTTTTATCCTTGATATTAACAACAATTAACCCTTCGCTACCATCAGCAACAAAAGCAAAAGAGTCCTGGCAAAAGACATCTCGGGCATTGCCTGGTGTATCAAACCAGGCAACGATATTAGCGTTTCTTGGATTTTGGATATTGTAGATATAAATTCCTAATTGCTCGCAGGCGATTAAGGTAAAGGAATCAATTAAAGCCACCCCCCGGACATTAGCCGGAAATAAGTCCTGAAAAAGTAAATCCGGATAACGGGGGTCGGCAATCGAAGCGATGATGAATTGACTCATAGCGGCAATATAAGCTAAACTATCACGAACACAAATATCATAACCCGATGCCGGAGTCGGATAACTTAACGAACCAATAACATATAGACTATCCAAGTCACTAACATCAACAATCCATAGTTCCATACTGCCGTAAGCGACATAAGCGTAATCTTCTTCAACCACAACTCCCCAGGCTTCATGGGTTGTATCCATAATATTAGCAACGAAAATCGGCGACGAAGGTTCTTCGATATCAACGATTGTCAAGCCGGCTTGGCCATCAGCAATATAGGCATAAGGGTCATCAACAAAGACATCGTGGGCATAGCCGTAAGTTTTAATCGAACTGACAACTCGATAGCGTTCAATTCGAAATGACCAAGTTTCGGACCATTCGCCCCAGACCGAATCGCGGCTTTGCGCCCGTACTCGCCAGAAATATTTGGCATCAGTCAATTCAATGGTAAGAAGAGTATCGGTTAGTACAGAATCAACGATGGGAAAAGAAAAATTACTTTTTTTCGAAATTTGAATGTTATACCCAGTCGCTTCGCTTACTCCACACCAGCACAATTGCACAATCTGCTGACGCAGTGTCATCGCATCGGGTGGTTGTAATAGAGTGACCGGTTTTGGCACCGGTAATGGTTTATGACAAAAACTGATTAAAGCCACAATGGCAATAACAAGAAAAATTAAGCATCGCATTTTCTTTTTAATCATTTAAAACCTCCTAAGATTTAATCTTAACCCAAATCTATTATTCTGATAATCTTTTATTTCATCAATCGTCTCTTTGTACGGTGAAGTTACCTTACGGATTTCAAATTCGTAGTTTGGGACAAGGCGAATTGCCTTTGATAATGAGATTTCTAAGTCAAGTTTAAGGTTTTGGACTCTATCAACTCTTCCCGAATGGAACGGGTCAATCGAAGGTAGATTAGTAGTAATAAATTTCCTATACTCCTGATTGTAACTAATTCTAACCCTTGGGTTAGTTCCAAGATTTATTCCAAGCAACCAGTCAAATTGCCGATATGAGATATCGGGAACTGGTCCTTTGGCTTTTGCCAATTTATATTCTATTTCACCATTTAATGCTAACCAAGATTTTAGATTATAACTACCAGCAAAACCAAAGCGATTGGCTTTGGTATCGTAATAATCGAATTTATCGGTGTAGTCGTCAATTTCGTATTTATAGAATGGTGTAAAGAGTAATCGTCTTTTAATCCGATAATTAAGTTCGGCATTGAAAAGGTGTTGGGTAAAATCACATCCAATGTAAGTCGGTGGTGAAGTTTGAACCGTTGGGTCTTTATAGTAGCGAATTAGATATTCCGGCAGAAAAGAATAGCCAATCGCAAATTCAAATTGTTTACTTAAGCCTTGAACTAAATTCAGAGAGATTAGTTGGTAACTTTTTATTCGGTTAACCGCATAAATATGCTGACGATAACGGATACTGATTGATAAGGGGCGAGTAGGAAAAGGGGTTGTCCGAAATCGAAGAATACCGGTAAGCGTTGTGATAAAATCGTCGGTGGTGGTAAAAGGAAACCGATAGGGTCGCACCGAATGGCGAAAATCGTTTAAGTCTTGGGCGGAATAGAGAAAGATATTGTCATCGTAAGTAAATCGAATATCGCCTTCTAAGGTCATAAGCGGTCTGGTTGGCCACCGGATTATCGTTTGACCAATACCTTTTGACCCCAACAACCAAGAACTAACAACCAATAGCCAACAACCAACAACTATTAAATTATTCATATTTCTCTTGAATTTTACTTAAAAAGCGCAGCACCGCACTTTTCGCTACCGTCTCGGTTAACTCAAAAGTGATTTGGTGCTTACCTTCCGGAATTTGGAGATAGAAAAAACGCGCAACTGAAGGAACTATTTCGGGTTTATTTTGGTATTGGGCCGTCTCGGATTTGTTGACCCGAAATTGTGCCTGTTGGATTTCTTTGCCGTTCTCTTTCACCAAGATGGTAAATTTTTGGGCACCTTCTAAAGTCATATCGTAGTTGAGCCGGGTCTCAATCTTCAAGCGCAAAGGACCGGTGAATTCGATTTTAAGCGGCTCGTTCTTGGTCAATTCGTAGTAATCGAAAAATTTACCAGCTTCTTCGCTGACAATTCGTTTTGGTCGTAAAGCGTCGCTGACTGCCACTGGTTGCCACTCTTTTGGTTTTTCAATACTAAAGCGAATCGCCACCGTGTCCGAAGGTGCTTGCCAAAGTGTGAATTTATAATTATTATTGCCGGGTGGTACTTCAATGAAGAAAGAGCGCCATTTGCCAAATTTCTGGTTAGCCGGACCAATTGCCGAATTCGACTTTTCGGTCTCTAAGGTCACAATCTTTTCTTCGTCGGCTTCGCTCACGATAATCTTATATTTCGCATTCTTCGGTTCCAATGTTGCCGGGTAAAGTAGCCGAGTATAAACCCGCACCCAATTCGGTCCAACAATCGAAAGTTCAATTGGATTGCCTTTGGTTAGAAGGTAGTATTGTTGAGTAACCCGTTTGATAACACTAATATCAATTGTTCGATTCTTTGGTCTAATTTCTAAACTATTGGTTTGGGCAGAGACAATTACTGATAAAAAAATTGATAGTAAAAAACTAATTCGATAGTTTATCATTTTTCCTCCAATCTTAAAATTTCCTCTTGTTTCGCTTTCGGCAGAAGATAAAACTCTAAGTCATAACGAATCACAAAAAAGAGCATCACAACAATTAAAACAATCATCACAATTGCCAAAGGCACCGAGTAGCGTGGCTCGATAAAAAGTCGACCGGTGCCGGGCAATGGGATGGGCGAAGGCGCAATCGGCAAGGCATATCTTTCCGCTAACCGGTTAACATCCAAAATATTAATTACGGGTACTCTTTTTGCCAACATCTTAGCAATAACACTCAATTCGGGAATTTTATTATTATATTGTTTAATGATTCCGGTACTGACTTGAGCCCGGAGGTCACCCAAATTGGCAACACAATGGTTAATATTTACAAATGCCTTGACTTTACCTTTTGACCAATAAAGTTTGAATCGTTGTTCCACCTGTTCGGCAAAACTATTTTCGTCAATTTTCCAAATTTTATTCCGTTTTATTGCTGAATCCAACATTTCCCTTCCTGCCGGGCTTATACCCTGACCTTGGTCATCTTCGCCGCCCAGGGTAACAGCAGCAGAACGATAAGGTAAAATTCCTTGCTGGTTCAACACCGCTTCCATATCCAGCCAAGTGAGGTTAGGGTCATTGGCTCCCCACATCGAAGCGGTAAGCGAGGTAATAATTATTGGCTTTAGTTCTAAGGCTTTTACGGCACTTAAGAGAGCGATATTCAATGCCGGATAAGAACCGTTCCAACCAATGGCTATTCTGTCACCTTTCCGAACACCAGCCCGGTAAAGAAATTCAACGAATAAGGCAGCAAAATTGGGATTGGTGCTGGTCAATTTCGATTGCAAATCACTCCGACCTGAAGTGATGAGTGAGTATTGATGACCGACCAGACCGGTTTGGTTTGGGTCATTGATTTCATCAATGGGAATGGCTAAACTTTCTCGCCAGGCTTTGATATACTCAAATGCCTTGGCACAGGTTTTAGCGGCTATGGTCTTTTCTTGATAGAGGCGGCTCTTAACGCGGCGAACTGAACCAACCTCAATTATAAAAAATATGATACAGACCAAGGCAAAGGCGATAAGGACACTGCGGCCAACTTTACCCTGTCGGATTCTCATGGCAAAAGGATACCACCCGAAATGACCGTTACCAAGAGACGAGTCAAAACCGCAGCAATCATCATCGTAGTTATGGTTTCAACAATTCCTTGACGGTTCATCCAATAGGCAACCAGTCCTGGAATCACATAGCCAATTGTGGCAATATCGAATTTGAGTTGGGAAATGACAAGCGGTGGAAAGAGTCGAGTTAGGTAACCCAAAAGATAACCAATCAAGATTGCCAAGACCAATAGTCGGCGGCCATAAAGAAGCATAAAATGCGAGATGAGTTTAGTTAAAAGATAAGTCGCCAGTGCCACTAAGATGGTCATAATGACTTTTAAGGGATGGTGAAGGAGTAAAGCGATATAACCTGGCACCACAATTCCACCAGCGGCTAAACCGATTGTTTCGGTCATAAAAAAACTCATCAACATACCAATGCCGATTCCTTCAATAACCATCCTCGACTCCTTTTTTAGCAAAATAATTGATTAGTTCTTCACCAAATCCAACTGTATTACCAGTGGCGAATATCATAGCGTCCTTTTTAACTAATTCTAATGTCCGTTCATATATTTCAGCTGGGCTTTTGCCACCCAAATCCACAATCTTATTTTTTGGAATACCGTTATTCAAGGCACTGCGGACAAATACTGTGGTGAGAAAACCAGTTGCCAGGTAATAATGAGCGGGCATTTTTTTAGCAACCAGTTCACCTAATTGGCGAGAACGGTCAGCCCGGTCTTCTCGACAGTTGACCAAGACGATGATTTCTTGCTCTTGAGGTGAGCGGTTTAAGCACATTTGCCAAAGCATTAGAATTGAATCCGGGTCATTCGCTGCCATCGTGTAGACCAATTCAATCCGCTTTCCTTTATCTTGAATTTTATAAATGCGCATTACCCCGGAATCAGGTTTGGCACGATACATCCCGGCTAAGGCGGTCTTACGATCAATCCCAAAATGTTCACAGACCAAAAGGGCTAAAGCAACATTCTCCTTATGCTCAATATAACCAAAACCCTTCATCTCTTCATCAGTCACGGTATTAGGGTCAGAGTGATAGAGTTTGGTGTTGCGTCTTTGGGCAATAGATTGGAAATAGGGTAAATAAGTATTTTCCGCGGTGAAAAGATAACCATTTTTGGGTATGGTATTAGCTAAAGCCACAGCTACATCTTTCACAGTCGGTCCCATCACATCTAAGTGGTCAGCCCGAACATTGGTGATGACGCCGTGGGTAGTTCTAACCAATTGATGGCATTCGGTCCTTTGATATTCTGGCACTAAAGCCATACACTCAATGACCATTGCTTGGGGTTGATATTTTTGGGCTTGACGGAAGATTTTAATCTCCTCACTAATATTGGCTTTGCCTAATCGTTTGATCGGAAATTCCTCATTATCACTAACTATGAATCGAGGTTTGGTACCGGTAGTCTTGGCGACTACTCGTAAGCCACCCGCTCGAAGTCCACCGGCGATTAGTCGCGTCACCGAAGACTTACCCCGGGTACCATTCACTTGGATTCGAAGAGGGATTCTATAGACATTTTTATGATGGCTGCGGAGCTCAACTATCCCGTAACCCAAAAAGACAATCAAAAGCAAAAAGATTAGTAACATTACTTAAGCTAAAATCTGCTACTCTTGCTTTGCAACTTTGCTTTGTACTTAAACATTAACTAAAAATCTTAATTAAAAATTAGCGACAAGTCAATGAAAAATTGAAGAATTCTTAAAAATCAATTCTTATTGAACAATTTTAAACCATTCGGACTCTTACCGCAAAAACCGTAAGTTAGCTTAATTGCGATAGGAAGTTTGACACAACACCGTAAGATCTTTTGCAGTGAGACCTAAAGGGTGTATAATATCGGATAATCTGACCGCTGGGTTAAAAGTGCGGCTTGTTCTTAGTCTAATTTCTAACTAACACCGATGGCTATCTCAGAACCTGGTATCCAACCAGTCCTTGAGGTTTGTTTTAAGCCGGTTGCTGTAGTTTAATCTTACGCAACAGGGCAGACTAACTATAAGAGAGTCTCAAGACCTATCCCGGATGCCGTCCCCGATACTGTGTAGAGGATAGCCAGGGGCTAGCCCAGGGCTAGTTCTATCCTTAAGGGCTTATACGCTTTAGTTCATTAAATTCAATAAGTTATATTTTTAGCAATACGGTTAATTAAGCAATATATCTATATCCTTATTAATCTCTTAACAATCAAAGGGGCTTTGTTCTTTTCAATCCCCATTTTGAACTCTTTAAACGATTTGGACCATCTCTTTTAAGGATAGAAAGAATGGGGGTTCATTCTTGTGCTTGCATTTTACCGCTTGACACCACTGTTAATTTCGCTATCCTGAATTAGATGGCTATAACCATTATTATCATTGCCATCGTTGCCGCCTTTGTCATTTTTGGTTTACGCAACGGTTTCATTCGTTGGATGGCGGTGACTCTTGGTATCATTATTGGTTTCTGGATGGCTTCGCAAAAGTATTCAGTCTTAGAGAAATTTCTAATCGGAATTGTCCATTCCCAAGAGAAAGCGCATA
>JBDRUX010000102.1:0-7303 GCA_039801565.1 Caldifarciminota bacterium | reverse complement strand
AGCAAGACAAAGTCTTACCGGTGTTCCCCAAAATTTGATGGCGAATTTTACCAAATCATCAGTTATTTCGTAAGATAAGAAGAAGATGAATATCCTGAAATAATTTTTTCTCACTTATTATTTTTTTCATTAAAAAAGAGCAACTCTTTCCAAAAACTTCCAGGGAGAAACTATGCCTGATGGGAGAAAATTCCAAGTGATGATTTAAAGAACAAATAATATAAATTTTGCTGATAAGATTACTACCAATCTAATAAAATCAACCAAATATTTGTCGCTCAAATACTCTGCGTCCGCTTAAAATTGAAAATCGTTTATCCTGACAAACTAAGAGCTATGATTCGACCAAAAATTATTCCTCAACTATTTATTATTGCTCAGAGTGCTTCTTTGATAAAAAGTGGTACGGTTTGCCCTGAACTTGCTTCAAGGTCACATTTCGGAAATAACCAAAGAGTATGCTTCGGCTATGGAGCATTTAGCTTTGGTAGTAGTAAGGATAGTGCGCTAAAGCGCGGTTATTAGTTAATTGGAGGCATTGGCGGCGAAGTGATTTTTTCAGGTTTCGGAGTTTAAATTTTATGTGTTAGCGAATGGTACTTATCGATATTATTTTAAGAGTGGATTTAGCCAGTGAGAAAGAAAGCAAAAGCGAAAAGTCCGCTGCCATTTTTCTTTATGAGATAGGTTTCTAAATTTTGGGAAACTCCAGCAAAACCGGGTGCTTGACATAATGATTTGAACGAGATAGAATTAATAAAAATGGAAATTAATAGTACTGGTTTTGGTTGGATTATTGTAGATAAAGTTCGTTACAACCACGATATAATAATTCACCCAAATGGCACAATCAAAAATCGCTACGACGATTTTGAAGGCGACAACCATATCCTAAGTAAAAAAGAAGCCGAAAGAATAGTGGGAGATAACTCGGTATTTTTTGTGGTTGGGACCGGTCAGGCTGGTATGCTATCAATCCCTGATGAGACCAAACAGTTCTTAACAACCAAAGGAATAAAATTGATCGCTGAGATAACCCCTAAGGCAATTGAAATTTTCAACGCAATCAAAGATAAAAAATGCGGCTTATTCCATACCACTTGTTAAAGTTCTGGTTACACTGAAGGTTCGCATTATCTAATATTTCTTAACCTTAAATAAATGCGAATCTATACTTTAGGCACCAGTAACCGAAAAGATTACGAGTTTACCAAACTTTTAAGTAAATATAATATCCAAGTAATTTTTGATGTTAGGCGATTTCCCACATCACAATTTTCCCATTTTACCCGCGAAAATTTGCAAAAACTTTGCAGCAGTCAAAAGACTGAGTACATCTATCTTGGTAATGAATTGGGTGGTTTTCGACCCGGTGGCTATCGAAATTATGTTGCAGCTGAAGAATTTCGGCGCGGGGTGAATATTATTCACAATATAGCTGAGAAAAGGGTAGCTTGTATTCTTTGTGCTGAGCGTTTTCCAATCCGTTGCCATCGCCGTTTCATCGCCGACGAATTGGCTAAAGCGGGTTTCGAGGTAATTCACATCATTGATGAAAATACAATTCAGCGCCCAGAAGAAATCAAGCAAATAGAAGCTACTGGAAGAAGACGGTTTCAATCCAATTTTGCTAAAGGAAACCGAAAAAAGTGATAAAGATTGGTTGTTGTGGTTTTCCTTGCGCAATGAAAACTTACTATCAGCTTTTTAGAGTTGTTGAACTGCAAAATACCTTTTACACTATGCCCAAATTGTTGCTTCTGGAAAAATGGCGTAAGGCAGCGCCGGCGGAATTTGAGTTCATAATTAAAGCGCCGCAATTTATTACGCATCCAGCAACATCACCAACTTATCGCAGAGCCAATATCGAACTAAAAAATCCTGACCACTACGGATCTTTCAAACCAACAAAAGAAGTCCGAAAAATTTGGGATACAGTCCTGACCGAAGCCGAGATATTAAAAACGAAAGTTATTTTATTTCAAACGCCGGCTTCATTTCAACCGAATGCCAATAATATTAAAAACCTAAAGAATTTCTTTCAGTGCAGCGAGCGGAAAAATTTAATCTTCGCCTGGGAACCGCGGGGCGATTGGGAACCTGAGTTAATAAAACAATTATGCCAAGAACTCAATCTGATTGATTGCGTTGACCCGTTTGTAAGAGAACCAACCGCGGGCAAGATTTTATATTTTCGCCTGCACGGTGGCAAAGGCTATCGGCAAAAGTATTCGCCAAAAGATTTAAAATGGCTCGCCACCTTGATTAAAAAGAAAAACGGTTATATTTTATTCAACAATATCCATATGCTTGAGGATGCGAAGCGATTACAAGCAATGACAAAATGAGTGAAGAACTATCGAAAATCAATGGCCTTATCGGAAAAAGATAAAGCCACGATTGAAAAAATCTTGCTTTTAAAGAAAACCAAGCGGGCAGTTATTTTAGTTCATAATTATCAGCGCCCGGAAATCTATGAAGTGGCAGATTTAATTGGTGACTCATTAGATTTATCCCAAAGGGCAGCCAATGTGGAATCCGATTTAATTGTTTTTTGTGGTGTTCATTTTATGGCCGAAACGGCTAAAATTTTAAATCCCAACCGCAAGGTTTTAATGCCCGAGATTACCGCCGGTTGCGAAATGGCAGATATGATAACGGCCCAAGCCTTACGCCAACGCAAAGCCGAATTAGGTAACCCTTTAGTTGTTGCTTATGTTAACACTACGGCGGAGGTAAAAGCCGAAGCTGATATTTGTTGCACTTCGGCTAATGCGGTTAAGGTGGTAAATTCTCTGCCCCAAGAAAAAAAGATTCTTTTTGTTCCCGATAAAAATTTAGCTTGGTATGTCGCTAGGGAGACAAAACGAGATATAATACCCTGGGAAGGTTTTTGTTATGTCCATGCGCTCTATTTCAATGCTGCGGACGTAAGAAAAGCCCGCAGTCAATACCCGAACGCCAGAATAATTGTCCATCCCGAATGTTTGCCGGAGGTGATTGAACTCGCCGACTATGTTGCTTCCACCAGTGGTATGGTAAGATTGGCTAAGGAATTCGATGAAATTGTTTTGGGTACCGAAGCTTATATGTGCAATCGGATAAAAAGGGATTACCCGAATAAGAAGTGTTACCCATTGAAACGAACCGCTATCTGCCATAATATGAAAAAGACGACTTTAGAAAAAGTATTAAGAGTATTAGAGACCGAAGATAACGAAATTAATGTGCCGGAAACAGTTGCACAAAAAGCACGGGCTTGTGTCGAGCGGATGTTAGCAGTGAAATAAATTTTCTGCAAACCCCCTTTGACCCCTACCAATAATATGATTATCGTTTCAAATATTTATCTTATAACATTATTAAATAAATATACTTATAAATACTTTAAAGAAAAAATATTTACTTGACAGATCGCAAAATTTTGAGATAATATATACAATCTGTTCTGCTCTTTGATAACTTGGATGTAACCCAAAAGCGTGCTCGGAAAACAAAGTTTAGTTTTCTTTGCTTGGAGGGTTTGATCCCGGCTCAGGACTAACGCTGGCGGCGTGTCTTAGACATGCAAGTCGGACGGGACCTATCCGGTAGCAATATCGGGTAGGTCTAGTGGCGAACGGGTGAGTAATACAGGAGCAACCTACCCCGAAGATGGGGATAACTCATCGAAAGGTGAGCTAATACCCAATGTGATTATCCTAACGCATGTTGGGGTAATCAAAGAAACGCAAGAATCGCTTCGGGATGGGCTCCTGGCCTATCAGCCAGTTGGTAGGGTAACGGCCTACCAAAGCTATGACGGGTAGTCGGCGTGAGAGCGTGACCGACCACAAGGGAACTGAGACACGGTCCCTACTCCTACGGGAGGCAGCAGTCTAGAAATTTGGGCAATGGGCGAAAGCCTGACCCAGCGACGCCGCGTGGAGGATGAAGTCCTTCGGGATGTAAACTCCTGTCAGGGGGAACGATGTCCGCCTCTGGCGGATGACGGTACTCCCAGAGGAAGCACCGGCTAACTACGTGCCAGCAGCCGCGGTAAAACGTAGGGTGCAAGCGTTGTCCGGATTCACTGGGCGTAAAGGGTGTGTAGGCGGGCTGGAAAGTCTGCAGTGAAAGCCTACGGCTCAACCGTAGAATTGCTGCGGATACTTCTGGCCTTGGGGATAGGAGAGGAGAACGGAACTTTCGGTGTAGCGGTAGAATGCGTAGATATCGAAAGGAACGCCGATGGCGAAGGCAGTTCTCTGGAATATTCCCGACGCTGAAACACGAAAGCTGGGGGAGCAAACAGGATTAGATACCCTGGTAGTCCCAGCCCTAAACGATGTGCACTTGGTGTTGCTCAATTTGAGCAGTGCCGAAGCTAACGCGTTAAGTGCACCGCCTGGGGACTACGGCCGCAAGGTTGAAACTCAAAGGAATTGACGGGGACCCGCACAAGCGGTGGAGGATGTGGTTTAATTCGATGCTACGCGAAGAACCTTACCTGGGTTTGACATGCTGGTGGTAGGAGCCCGAAAGGGTAACGACCGAGGTTTTACCTTGGAGCCAGCACAGGTGTTGCATGGCTGTCGTCAGCTCGTGCCGTGAGGTGTATGGTTAAGTCCCGCAACGAGCGCAACCCCTGTTCTTAGTTGCCAGCCCGGAATTTATTTCCGGGGGCACTCTAAGAAGACTGCCCGGGTCAACCGGGAGGAAGGTGGGGATGACGTCAAGTCATCATGGCCTTTATGCCCAGGGCTACACACGTCCTACAGTGCCCGTTACAATGGGTTTTGCCACTCCGCGAGGAGGCGCTAATCCCCTAAAAGCGGGCATGGTTCGGATCGTAGGCTGCAATTCGCCTGCGTGAAGATGGAATCGCTAGTAATCGCGGATCAGCATGCCGCGGTGAATACGTTCCCGGGTCTTGTACACACCGCCCGTCAAGCCATGGGAGCCCGAAATACCCGAAGTTCTCGAATTCGTTCGGGAATGAAGGTAGGACGGGTGACTGGGGCTAAGTCGTAACAAGGTAGCCGTACGGGAACGTGCGGCTGGATCACCTCCTTTCTACGAGATTAAAATTTTCCGAGCACGCTTTTATTTTATTACTTTACCCGTAGTACCACCCCTCCTCAAATTTGCTGTTTTTATTGATTAACCATTCTGTAATTTCCGCCAAAAACTCAAAAAGTTAATTTCTACCGGTCGGCGAGTAAGGATCTCGGTTAGCAATCGTTGCTAACCCGTTTTTGAATTTGCTGACGGAATGGCAGACCAATTGAAAAACAAATAATCTTAATGGGAAGCAAATAGGATTAATATTTAACCAGTCCTTGCAGCTAACCGAAAATCTATTTAATAAAAAATTTTCCTTTACTCAGCGCTTACTTCTTAATTGCTCGATTGCCTCCTCGACACTGATTTTGCCTTTTTCTAAATCGTTAAGGACTTGCTGACGGTTTACCCGGAGGGACCGACGGATTAGTCTTCGGATGATAATATAAATTCCCAGACCGACCAAAAGTAAGGGCCAATTCTTGTGAAACGAAATGTAAGGGACACCCAAATAACTTAACCAAATCCAAAGTCCAAGAATGATAAGAATTATTCCCATTGTGTAGCGCCGCCTCATTTTCGGCTCCTTAGATAGCGGGAAATACCTTCACCGATAGTTAAAAGTCCAATCATAACAATTATCAATGGCCAATCGCGGCGCAAGCAAATCGGACGAATTATCCCTAAATTGCTGAGCCAAAGCCAAACACCGATTCCAGCCACAATTAATCCCCAAATAATGGTTCTTACCATTTTTCCTTCCTTTTAATCAAAAGCAATTACCAACTGAACACAAAACTTAGCTAAGAATCTAATGTCACAATAATTCGTTTTGGTTCTTTATTTATTTATTTCGATGTCACCGGTTTCGCTGGAACAGATTAATCTTCCTTCTTTATTACCCAAGCCAATCTTCATATAACCTTCGCGGGCTTCAATTTTCTCGAACGGTTCAGCCGTTTTAAAATCAATATCCCCGGTCTCGGATTCCAATTCTAAGATTAAATTTGCATCTTTAGGTAGGGTTACGGTTATATCACCGGAAGCGGTTGCCAGTTCGCCTTGTTTTAGTGCTTGAAATCCAAAATCAATGTCACCGCTTTGGGATTTAGCCAAGAAATTACCAATTAATTCCTTACCGGTCATATCGCCGGATATGGTATTAATTACTGCGATACCTTTGACCGCTCTTAGTTCGATATCACCGGAAATGGTACGAATCTCCATTTCACCTTCAACCATTTTCAATTTCAAATCACCAGAGACCGAAGAAAGTTTTAATTGAGTGCCTTTGGGCAATTTTACCGACAAATCACCAGATATTAAATTCAAATCGAGCTTATGGTCTTGTTCATTAGTTTTGGAAAGTCCGCTAATTTTTAGGGATATCTCTTCTTTATCCCAACCTTCGATTTCAATATCGCCGCTCACTGTTTTTATCTCAACTTGTTCTTTTCGGCTAAAAGATCGTTCGCTGGTTTTCCCTTTACCGCTGAATTCTGCTTCCACCGCCTTACCAACCAATTTGGCAATATTGGCAAAAATCTCCGGCATCTCGGCAATCCCTTTTCTTATCTTTGGCCCGAAGGGTATCATTTCCACTTCCCAGGGCTGAATTCTTATCGCTTCAAGCAATCGGGCAGCCTCTTCCGCGGTAATCTTTCCTTCTTCCAACATCTTTAATATCCGTGCCCTTTCATCAGTCATAATAACCTCCTTTCCTTAATCAACTTTTCCGCTTCTTTTGCGGTTATTTTGCCACTTTCCAACTTATCTAAGATATCATTTATCATCATCCTTTTTGACTTTGTTTCTAAACCCAACAGTTTTAATAGGTTATCAAGCCGATTGCGAATGGTAGGATAAGTGATTCCAAGCTCCTTTTCAATATTCCGAAAATTACCACGATTTTTAAGAAAGATGAGCATAAAATTGAACATATCATCTGATAGTTCTAACAGATTGGGATAACCGAAGTTACCTGATATGGTCGTGGCACAATTAGGACATTTATACTCGGCAATATACATTTTTGAACCACACTTTATACACTTAGGCACAATTACTTGTTCCATACGCTTATTATAAGATAAAAATAACTTTCGTCAAGGAAAATTTTATTATGATTTTAATTTCTCTAAACTTTTTTATTATTTTTCTTTAATCTTTATAAAGTCATTTTAATTTTTAAGAATATTTTAAACAATTTTATTAATTTTTCTAAATTACGGCCAAATTATTGATTTTTAATACTAAACTC
>JBDRUX010000101.1:0-7402 GCA_039801565.1 Caldifarciminota bacterium | reverse complement strand
AGAAAACCACAATCAGCAATTTTTGAACCTTTAAGATACAGAGGAGATAATGAAATAAGGATTTTGCCCAATCCTTGCCATAAGATTCTTTGGATTTATACCACCAACTTTTTATCAAACCTTAGGCTTCGGCTCTGGGATGTTACTGGTCGAGAAATCAAGATTTTGCAAATAAAGGGTCCGGTTACCAAATTTGATTTGAGTGACCTACCGGATGGAGTTTATTTTATTGCTATTGATTTCTCACCAAAGATATTACAAAAGTTTGTTTATCGTCACTAAAAATTTTTCTTTCGATTTCATCTTCTTAGATGGTCGTAACCTTTTGGCAATAACCTTCTTTCTTTGCCTTTCTCCACAATCCAAACCCCACTACCTTTTTCGACAATACCAATTTTGGTTATTTCGGTTTCTAATATCCGATCAAAAGGCAGTTCACTTTTTGTGGTAAAAAGCAGCTCGTAATCTTCACCGGAATTATAGATAAAATCGGGTAGTGATAGATTTAAAGTTTTAGCAATATGTTTGGTGATGCTACTCACCGGCAAAGCGTCAGCAAAGATTTTTATTTTGACCTTACTTTCGGTTGCCAAGTGAAAGGCATCGGTCGAGAGTCCGTCCGAAGTATCAATCATTGCCGTTGTATATTTAGCCAACTTCTGAGCTTCCAATATTCGAGGTATGGGCGATAAATGACGATGCACTGCCTTTTTCATTTCTGAATCTTTCCTCTTAATTTCGAATTTCGAATTCCGAATTCCGAATTTCAATATATGTCGCCCAGTTTCTGCCAAAGCCAATTCGCCAGTCATATAAAGATAATCACCGGGCCGGGCAGTGGAACGAAGAATTGGTCTATTTGTCTTACCTAAGGCGGTTAAAGATAAACCCAATCTTTCAAAAGCAACAATATCACCACCAGCAACTTCAACTGAAAACATTTGACAAATTTCTTCGATTCCTTGATAAAGATTTAATAAGAATTTTTTTGGTATCGTTGGTGGTAAAAATAAAGCAATAAACAAGGCGATTGGTTTTCCTGCCATTGCGGCAATATCGGAAAGTGTAGCACAGGCTACTCTTTTGCCGACATCTTGATAACTCATATAGGATAAATCAAAATGGACCTTATCTAAATAGGAATCAGTAGTGATAACGGTGCCGTCTTTCAGCACACAAGCATCATCGCCAATTGAAATCAGAACTTCGGATTGGCGACGCTGGGTAATTTGCTTTAGGATTTCAATAACTTTTGTTTCACCCAATTGATTTAATCGCATTTCAGTTTACTAAAGATTTTGCGAAATCGTGCCAATTCCCGATAGTGGGTCATATCTAAGTGGAGTGGGGTAATCGAAAGATAACCACTATAAACCGCTTCAAAATCCGAACCGCGTTTTGGTTCAAATCCCATTTCACCGTCTATGGTATAAGTCACTTCATTATTTGGGTGTTTAACTCGAATCGCCATATCCTGATAAATCCTTTTGCCTAAGCCAGTAACCTTTATCCCTTTTATTGGTTCAGCTGGGATATTAATATTTAGCAAAGTCTTTTTTGGTAAGCCATATTTTAAAAGATATTGGGCAATCGCCCGGATAAATTTTTGGGCTGGTAATGAATTTACGCCATCCTTAAGATAAGATACCGCCATTGCTGGAATACCAAGAATCGCACCTTCAATCGCGGCAGCAACCGTACCTGAATATAGCACATCATCGCCTAAGTTTGGTCCGTTATTGATACCGGAGATAACTAAGTCAATTGATTTTTTTAAGATAGCGTGATGGGCAATTAAGACACAATCGGTTGGTGTGCCTTCGACCGAAAACCAGCGCTTTTTAATTTGGCTTATCTTTATCGGTTTGCGTAGGGTAAATGAGTGACTTGCCGCAGATTGATCAGTGGCTGGGGCAACGACATAAACCTGACCAATATCCTTCACCGCTTCAAAAAGAGTATAAAGCCCTGAAGCATTGATACCATCATCATTGGTAACAAGAATATTTTTCTTCACCAGCCAAATTTTACGAAAAAAGGATTTATTATCAAGTCTTGACCTGTCGTCAGGACAGGTTTAAAGTTTTTTCTTGACTAAGGACAGTTTTTGATTAGGCTTAAGCAAAACTTAAAGGAGGCAAAATGGTAATCAATAAAGTTGGCGTAATTGGTGCCGGCACAATGGGCAGTGGTATTGCTCAGGTCTTTGCTCAAGCCGGCTATGATGTCATAATGATTGACATTGAGCAAAGGTTTCTTGATAACGCAATCACCAATATCAAGAAAAGTTTAGCCAAAATGGTCGAAAAGGCAAAGATTACCCAAGAGGCAATGGATAAAACTCTGGCGAAGATTAAGACCGGTCTGGATTTAAATTTAGTCAAAGATTGTCAGATCGTCGTGGAGGGGGTATTAGAAAAAATTGAACTGAAAAAAGAAATCTTTGCCAAACTGGATGGTATCACATCTGCCGAAACGATTTTGGCTTCCAATACCTCAACGATTTCTATCACCGAGATTGCCGCAGCAACGAAAAGACCAGACAAGGTTATTGGTATGCACTTTATGAACCCAGTGCCTTTGATGCAATTGGTTGAGGTTGTAAAGGGATTACAAACCAGTAAGGAAGTGACCGAGACCGTGGTGGAACTGGCTAAAAAATTAGGTAAGACACCAGTAGTGGTCAATGATTCACCAGGCTTTGTCTCGAATCGGATACTCTTACCAATGATTAATGAAGCAATCTTTGCCCTTGAATCCGGAGTGGCAGATAAGGAGGCGATTGATACCGTGATGAAATTGGGAATGAACCATCCGATGGGACCTTTGGCTTTAGCCGATTTGATTGGGCTTGATATCTGCTTAGATATTCTAAATGTCTTATATCGCGATTTGGGTGACCCAAAATATCGGCCCTGCCCGTTACTCAAACGGATGGTGGCAGCCGGTTATTTGGGCAGAAAGACTAAAAAAGGATTCTACGAGTATTAAATAATCTAAATTCTAAAATACTGCCCAAAATTTCTTTTTAACTTTCTTTCCGGTATTGTTTGGGTTTTGATTTATGGGATTACCTTATCGGATTCTTACCATTTGGTCCAATACGATTACACCTCGGATTGGTCATAAAATCTACTCTTTTTTGGTGCTAACTTCAACCAATGATGAAGCGCTAAAATTGGCAAAAAAGGGAGCAAAAGAAGGTACGATCGTCATTTCTCGGATTCAGACAAAAGGTCGGGGCAGGGGTGAAAATATCTGGTATTCGGAACCCGGTGGACTTTATATCTCTATTATCTTAAGACCAAATCTTAGTCGAGAAGAATTATTACCGTTTTCTTTGGTTATTGCGAATTCAGTAGCGAAAGCGATTGAGACAGTCATAAAAGTAAAGATTGGAACGAAGTGGATTAATGATTTAATAATTGATAATAAAAAGGTCGGCGGAATCCTTGTTGAGACCGAAGGCGAAACCGAAAAACCGGATTTCTTAATTGCCGGAATTGGTGTCAATGTCAATCAAACTCATTTCCCTAATAATGATACAATGACTTCGCTGAGACTAATCGTTTCGCAAAAAATTTCTCGTTGGCAACTGGTAAAAGCAATTGGCAAGGAGTTAGAAAAAGATTATCCATTATTTCTAAGTAACAAATTTTCACCTTTTCGAGAGGAGTATAAGAGCCGTTGTGCAATTTTGAATAAAGCAGTTTCCGTAATCGTTGGAAGCGATAAAATCTTGGGCAAAGTTATTGATATTGATGAGAAGGGCAGATTAATTCTTTTAACATCAAACCAAAAGCTAATAAGATTAACCTTGGGTCGGATTTTGCGCGAATTTGACCCTCTGTTTTGTTAATTATTTAATCCAAAAGTCGCCAATTGGGTTTTCGGCAGTGCTTGACTTGAGAAAAAATTAGTGGTATATTTAATGTTGGCAAAAATATTAGTAATTAATCCTGGTGGTGGTTCGACCAAAATCGGTATTTTTGAGGACCGAAAGCTAGTCTTAGAAAAAAATATTAACCATTCACCAAAAGAACTAAATAGATTTAAAAGCATCTTAGACCAATACCATTTTCGGTATCGGTTAATCCTTAAGTTTTTAGAGAGAAATAAATTCAATCTATCGGAATTGGCGGCGATTGCGACCCGAGGCGGACCATTAAAACCACTTAAGGCTGGAACTTATCGAATCACGGAGCGGGTAATTACTGACATCAAAGATGGTAAAGTTCAAAGTTACCACCCCTCTTTGTTAGGACCATTAATCGCTAAAGAACTTGCCAATAGACTGAACATCCCGAGTTATTTTGTTGACCCCGAATCGGTTGATGAGTTTAGTGAATTGGCTCGAATATCAGGTCTACCGGAAATTACAAGAAAGGCGCTTGCTCATACCACCAGTGTCAAAATGGTGATTCGTAAAACTGCAGAACGATTAAATAAACCAGTTCAGCAGTGTAACTTCGTGGTTGCGCATCTTGGTTCAGGAATTACCGTTGCCGCAGTTAAAAAAGGAAGGATAGTTGATTCCAATAATGCCAATGAAGATGGTCCATACTCTTCGCAACGCTCCGGCAGTCTGCCTTTACCACCATTAGTTGAAATGTGTTTTAGTGGCAAATATACCAAAGATGAGATAATTGATAAGATTCAAAGAAAGGGCGGACTTCTTGCTTATCTTGGCACCGATAAGATACCAGAAATCGAAAATCGCATTAAAGAAGGTAATAAAAGGGCTAAGTTAATCTATGAGGCAATGATTTACCAAATCGCTAAAGAGATTGGTAGTTATGCGGTAGTTCTTAAGGGCAAGCTTGACGCAATAATTCTAACCGGTGGAATGGCTATTTCCAAAGAATTGGTGAAAAAATTGAAGAGTTATATTAAATTCCTTTGCCCAAAAATTTTCGTTTTTCCGGGCGAAGTCGAAATGGAGGCATTAGCATTAGGCGCGCAAAGAGTCCTTTGTGGCGAAGAAAAGGAGAAAATCTATGCCTAAAGTTCTGCTTTCTGGTGACGAAGCGGTTGCCCGGGGGGCTTATGAGGCCGGTTGCAAAGTAGCAACCGCCTATCCCGGAACCCCTTCCACCGAAATCTTAGAAAATATGGCGCAATATCGAGAGATCTATAGTGAATGGTCAACTAATGAAAAAGTGGCATTTGAGGTAGCATTGGGGGCCGCCTTAGCCGGGGCTCGTTCCTTAGTGGCAATGAAGCATGTTGGCTTGAATGTGGCTGCTGACCCGTTGTTTTCTTCGGCTTATATTGGTGTCAAAGCCGGTTTTGTCATAGTTTCGGCTGATGACCCCGGTCTTCATTCTTCTCAAAATGAACAGGACAATCGTTTCTATGGTCTATTTGCCAAAATTCCGGTCCTTTGCCCTTCGGATAGCCAGGAGGCAAAAGACTTTGTGAAATTGGCTTTTGATTTATCCGAACAATTTGATATCCCGGTATTGATTCGGCTGACAACTCGGGTTGCCCATTCCAAGTCAGTAGTCAACTTAGAAGATAGAGTGGAACATCCGGTAAAAGGTTATGAAAAGGTAAAAGAGAAGACAATCCTTTTACCCCAATTTGCTCGTCTGCGCCATTATTCCTTAGAAGAAAGATTACAAAAATTAGCCGAATACGCAGAAACTACCCCAATCAACCGCTATGAACCTGGTCAGAAGTCAATCGGAGTTATTGCCGATGGCGTTGCTTATCAATATGCAAAAGAAGTCTTCCCCAAAGCCTCTTTTTTGAAACTGGGAATGGTTCATCCTTTTCCGAAAAACTTGGTTAAAAATTTTGGTCAAAAAGTGAAAAGACTTTTGGTTGTGGAAGAGGTTGACCCGTTCTTAGAACTGCAAATCAAGGCTTTGGGACTAAAGGCAATCGGTAAGGATGCTTTACCCAAGGTCGATGAGTTGAATCCCCGGATTGTTCAAAACTCCTTATATCCAGAAAAAAAGATTGAACTAAAACCGGAAACCGATGTACCGGCTCGGCCACCGCTACTCTGCCCGGGTTGTCCTCATACCGGTTTATTTTATGCCTTACAGCGGCAGAATATAATTATTGGTGGTGATATTGGTTGTTATACCTTAGGGGCTTTAGCCCCGCATAATACAATGGACACCTGTATCTGTATGGGTGCCTCAATCACTTTTGTTCATGGTGTAGAAAAGGCGTTAGGTAAAGAAGACAAACGCAGAAAAATAGCTGTAATTGGTGATTCAACATTCTTCCATATGGGAGTACCGGGTTTAATCAATGTTGCCTACAATCGAGGCAATATCGTCACGATTGTCGTGGACAATCGAACCACTGGGATGACCGGACACCAAGACCATCCCGGAACTGGTAAAACTTTATTAGGTGAAACGACCAAAGCCTTGGATATTGCAGCCATTGCCAAGGCTTGCGGAATCGAAAAGGTTTATACCGTTGACCCGTATAAGATAAAAGAAACTAAAAGTTTAGTCCGCAAGGTATTAGCCGAAGAAGGTCCAGCAGTAATTATCTCTTCTCGTCCTTGTGCCCTATTGGCAACAAAGAATCCCTCAAAACAAGTTCTTGCCGACCGTTGTAATGGTTGTAAGCTTTGTCTCAGTTTAGGTTGCCCGGCGATTGAGATTGCGGAAGGCAAAGCAATAATCAATGAGGCATTTTGTGTTGGTTGTGGGATGTGTGTTGAAGTCTGTGCTCGGGGAGCGATTTTATGACCAAAAAAGAAAAAATCACCAATATCTTGGTTTGTGGTGTCGGTGGTCAAGGAGTCTTACTACTTTCTGACCTTTTAGCCGAAATCGCAATGAATGAAGGTTTGGATGTGAAAAAGAGTGAGGTCCACGGTATGGCACAAAGAGGCGGTAGTGTTACCAGTCACATCCGTTTTGGCAAAAAAGTCTATTCGCCACTCATTACTGAAGGAAATGCTGATTTCATTGTCTCATTAGAAAAACTTGAGACCTTGCGCTACTTACATTTCCTTTCTCCTAACGGTGTGCTTCTGTCTGATAACTTAATTGTCGAACCTTTGCCTGTAATTATTGGCCTTCAGGAAATGCCAAAGGACATTAACGAAAGAATCAAAAATCGGGTGAAAAAGTTTTATCTCATTGATGCGTTTGCTAAAGCCAAGGAATTAGGTAATACTCGGGTTCAGAATATGATAATGCTCGGTGCGCTTTCCAATTTTCTTGATTTTACACCTGATACCTATCACCAGGCGATTCGAAAAAATGTCAAAGCGAAGTTTGTTGACATTAACATCAAAGCCTTTGAAACTGGCGTTGGCTTAGTATGAACAAAGCCTCTATTGACTTACTTAGCCTTTTTAGTATACTGGTCACGAATTATGATAAAAAATTATTCCTTTTTGCTTAAAAAACCAGCAATTTATCTTAAT
>JBDRUX010000100.1:0-7607 GCA_039801565.1 Caldifarciminota bacterium | reverse complement strand
AAATCTTTGATGTTTCAGGAAAGATGATAAAGGAGATTGCCGTTACCGAATCAAATCGCGATAACAATGAAATAAAAATATCTCTGGAAGGAATCAAGCCAGGAATTTACTTCTTGCAATTTGGCACCCAGACCAAAAAGTTTCTGGTTGTGGAATAGAGTTAACCAATTAGCCGATTCCGGAAGTAGCCTATTAACCAGCTTCACGGTTAACCTTCCAGCTTGCCTATGAACCATCTTTTCGTCCTGCCTACAAGTTAGATTCCAGTCCAGACTAAAAGCCAGCATACTTCCCAGCTTCCGAGCTAACCTTCTTACCAATCTACTTACCTGATTACAAGCCTACTCTGAAGACTATCCACTAAGCCGTCCCCTATACTGCTACCTAGCCATACCCTACCCCATACGGTTCTTCAATCTAAGAATTCAAAAATCAAATAGATGGAATAATTTTTCTCTTGATTATAACTTGAATACCAATACAATTTTCCGGTATGAAGAAGACGGCAAAGAATCGCTTCGTTTTTACTAAAAGGATGGCTGACTTATTGCGACAAGTGCGAAAGGAAGCTAATTTGACCCAGACCGAAGTTGCCGAAAGGATTGGGATGGCATCAACTGGTGGTAATATTTCGCATTTAGAGCGGGGCATTATTAAAAACCCACCTTTAGGCACAATTCTTCTTTATCTGAGTGCTTGCAGTGTCCCCTGGCAAAAGTTTTTTGCTAAATTGGAGACAATCACTTTTTTTGACCAGCACCAAAAGGTCATTGCTTCAATAAAACTACCGAGAGGTAAAGCAAAACAGAAAATCGAACGGGATGTCGCTCGATTCGCAGCAGGGATTAAGTATCCGAGAAGGCGAACTCAAAAACCATTGACAACCGAAAAACAAGAAGCAATGGCAAAAGAATTTGCCCGCTACCGGATGAATATTGAGAAAATTGAAGCCGCGGTTCACAAAATACTCTGTGACTTTGCCCCAGGTCCTCATACCTTTCCATTTTATAAGGACTGTGCCCGTGCCTTCTTTTCCGCCTTATTGAAATATTATGGCAAAGACCAAAAGAAATTGAATCAAAAATTATCCGAAATCATCAACTATGCGGTAAGCAATGGACTACGCAAAGAGATATTATTAAAAATAAAAGCAAAGGTCTTAGCAGAATACAGGAAAAGGCGTGAAAGTTAATTGCAGTTTGGATTTCGTTCTTGACACTAATTAAATTTTCGCTATTATTTTTAAGATAAAATGAAGAGCTTAATTAAGCCAAAGAATCTTGTGACCCAAACTCTTACTCGGAGGTTTTGGCGCGGTCAATAAAGGTTTTTGATTCTTGACATTTCAATTGTATCTTTTAAAATCATAAGGAAGTATAATTTATTGATTTGTTTTGCGCCCGTAGCTCAATTGGATAGAGTGCCGGACTACGAATCCGTAGGCTGGAGGTTCGAATCCTCTCGGGCGCGTTATAAGGCAGTAGCAACTGGCTGGTGGCTCAATAATTTAATATCAATCATCAGCCCCGGATTTTATGGATGATGAATATTGGATGAATGAAGCTTTAGCCGAAGCCAAAAAGGCATTAGCCGAAAAGGAAGTGCCAGTTGGCGCAGTAGTTGTTGCCAGTGACCGAATCATCGGTCGGGGGCATAATTCAACTGAAAGGCTTAAAGACCCAACCGCCCATGCCGAAATTATTGCTATATCCGCGGCGGCTAATTATCTTAATAATTGGCGATTGAATGAAGCCACACTCTATGTTACCCTTGAGCCTTGTCTAATGTGCACAGGTGCTTTGGTCTTAGCCCGAATTAAACGGTTAGTCTTCGGTGCCTACGATGAAAAATTTGGGGCTTGCGGTTCAATTTATAATATCCCATTTGATGCCCGATTTAATCATACCTTTGATGTAATACCAGGGGTTAAAGCTGAAGATTCAAAACTATTACTGAAGTCATTTTTTGAAAATAGACGAATGGAAAACGAATTAATCGAATGATTTCGCATTTTGGAGAGATGGCCGAGTGGACGAAGGCGCGTGACTCGAAATCACGTGGGCGAATCGCCCCGGGGGTTCGAATCCCTCTCTCTCCGATTTAAAATGCCAAGTTTTTAATGAAAGGAACTGTTTAAGATGAAACGCATCTTTTTAACCTTCACGCTTTTATTGGCGGTAGCTTTTGCCGGTAAAGTGAAATTGGTTAAAACCAATGAACTGAGATATCAAGGTGAAGGAAAGGCGATTGCCAATTATATTAAAAATATCCGAAAAATTCGGTTATTTGAGCGATTTCGACAAAACCAACCCCGACCGGCTCGAAAACTTTCACCAAAAGGCAAACGAATAGTTCAAAAAGTATTGGCATTAAGAGTAGAATTTGTTGAAGATGATGACACCTTAACCACTGGTAGTGGCAAAATGGACTTGGTTGGTTTTCTGACCCCGGACAGTGGACTTTTCTATGACCCGCCCCATACCAAGCTTTATTTTGAACGCCATTTGGAAGGTTTGAACAATTATCTAAAAGCAAATTCATTGGGAAGATTTTCGATTGAATGGACAGTAAAGCCGGATGGTTTTATTGAAAGTTATCAGTTGCCCCACGAGATGAAATTTTATGGTGATACAACGAGTATGGAAGGGTTGGAAACCGGGCTTTGTCTATTGTTACGGGATGCGATAAAGGTTGCGGATTTAGACCCAACCGTCAATTTTGCTGAATACGACCATATCATTATCTTTCATGCCGGTTCGGATTTGCAATCAGACTATGGTAATAAAAGGAATAGTCCATTTGATATCGCCTCGGCAACAATTCCTTCTGGTGCCTTAGAATATTATTTGGGCGAACCTTATATCCAGACGAAAAATGGTCGAGTTTATACTGCAACCATCCTACCTGAGATGACAAGGCAAGATACAATGTATAACGGTGAGGTGAATATTTTGGGAATGACTGGATTGGCTGGAACGCTTTTCCATGAGTTTTGTCATCTTTTGGGTGCTTATGACTTGTATGATGTCACGGGTTGGTCAATGGGGGTTGGGGCTTGGAGTTTGATGGGTTATGGGGCTTGGTTGGGTGAATGGAGCGCTGGTGCACCACCTGGTACTGTTCCGGGTATGCTTGACCCTTATCATAAAATCTTATTCGGTTGGATTGAACCATTAGTGGTCAATCTGCCAAAAGAGAGTATTCCGATATTTGCCGCGACAATGGATACTTCCCGCTTTGGTATCCGTGGTGACTCATTGATACCAATAATAGTCAAAGTGCCAATCACCAATACTGAATATTTTCTGGTTGAAAATCGCCAAGCAGTCGTCAAAAAAGATACTATTCATCGGGAGGTTGATACTCTTGGGGTTGATGTTGAAGATGGTGTGGTGATTGCGATTGATTATAACCAATACGATTTCTTTTTGCCGGGTTCAGGGGTTCTAATCTGGCATATTGATGAACAGGTGATTGCGGAATTTGGTCCCTACAATGCGATAAATATTGACCCGGCTCATAAAGGAGTTGACTTAGAAGAAGCGGATGGGATTCAAGATTTTGACGGCTGGTATAATGTTGATAGCTATGAGATATATGGCTCAAAATATGACCCATTCTTCATTGGTGGGTACAATAATGAGTTTGGACCGAATACCAACCCCAATTCCAATAGTTATTTTGGCAAGACCTTTTTAACGGTAAAAGTTAATAGTGGTTTGGATTCGGTGATGCCAATAAGTGTTAAATTTGATTTGTTTCAGCCGGGGTTTCCGAAAGATTTAGGCGAAGGGGTTGAATTTTTAGCGGCAAAATATGGCGACTTGGATTTAGATGGCAATTATGAAGTGATTGTGCCAACCCGTAATGGTGAGATTTATGCTTGGAAGGCGGATGGCAGTTCTTATATTCAAGGCGCTTTCCCGGACGGACTTTTTGCCCCAGCCTATGCTGAATTATATTCAACAATTGCGATTGGTGATGTCTTAGGCGATGAAAGGCTGGAAGTAGTTAGCGCTGGTGCTGATGGTTTTATCTATGTTTTCGACGCCTTTGGCAATTATCCGATTGTTTCCTTTCGAACCAATGACAAGATTCGAGCCGCACCGGTCTTAGCCGATTTGGATGGGGATGGGAAAAAAGAGATTATTGTTGGTTCAATGGATATGCGATTGTATGCCTTAAAAGGCGATGGTCAATCCATTTCAGGATTTCCAATCTATTTAGGTTCGGATATTCGAACCAGTGTTGCTATCACTAGCGAAACCGACCCAAAGATTGTTCTGCTTGGTAGCGACAATCGGCTGTTTTTAATCAATAAAGACGGCACAATTGCGGAAGGATTTCCGAAAAATCTTTCTTTGAGTCCGTTTTTAACTTATTCGCCGCCCGTAGTTGGTGATATTGACCGAGATGGTAGTCAAGAGATTGTTATAATTATCAATTCGGGTTATGACTATCGGTTGTTGGTATTAGATTTAGCTGGCAATATAAAGTATCAGAGTCGCGATTTAATCCATAATCCGGCTTATACTGCTCCAGTCTTAGCTGACATTGATAAAGATGGTTTTCTTGAAGTTTTAGTGGCGGCAAAGAATAATATCTATGCCTTTAATCATAATGGAACATTGGTGACTAATTATCCATTCGTCCACGATTCAACCTACACGGTTACTGAAGTGGTTGGAGGTTGGCTCATTACGACCGATGTGCCGTTCGTTTATAATTCATCGCTGGTGCTGGGTGATATAAATTCTGATGGAGTCGATGATATAATTATTGGTTCACCACAATATGGAATATTAAGTTTTGATACCAAAAAAGGTAAGACTAATGAATATTTTCCTTTAATGACCAAGGGAGCAGTAAACGCAGCGCCACTCCTTTTTGACTTGGATAAGGACGGTGACTTAGAGATTGCGGTTGGTGATGATAATGGCTGGTTTTATGTCTGGAGTCTTCCCGGTGATACTTTTACTGTCTGGGGTGAATTTTTAGGCAATTCTGCCAATACTGGAAAATATCCCGATGAACTTTTACCACCAATACCACAATTTGCTGATACTGTTGTTAAAGACTTTTCTATCTATCCCAATCCTGCCAAAGACGCTGCGGTTATCCGTTACTGGCTTGGTAGTGGGATAAATCAAGTGAAGATTAGAATCTTTGATGTTGCTGGTGACCCAGTGACCAAAGAATTTGGCGGACAAACCCAAGCTCTAACTGAGAATGAAGTCACAATCAACCTTTCTTCTATCCCAAGCGGTGTCTACTTGGTCCGCTTAGAGGCAAAAAAGGGAAACGATAAAAAGGTTCTATTTCATAAACTGGCAATCACAAAATAATGGGGAAACAGATTAAGTATGATTTTATTGTAATAGGCACTATTATCAATTTTGTCTTTGGTGCCTTGCCCGTTGATGTCCCTTATGACCCCGTGAAAAAGATATTGAATAAATTAGAAACTTGTAATCGCAAAGATATAAGTTGGATTCGAGATAGTGTCATTCGGAATGATTTTTTAATTAACGATGATGTGACCGGTGGTAGCAACCAAGATGGTCTTTCAATCGCAATGGATGCAGTCGGAAATTTTATTATTGGCTGGTATGAATTCCGGAATGGCGATGCCGATGCCTTTGGTCAAAGATTTAATAATTCGGGCATTCCAATTGGCAATAATTTTCGTTTCAATCAAGATGCCACGATGAAATGGCAGGGCGACCCAGCAGTAGCAATGCACAGTTCCGGTAGTTTTATTAGTGCCTGGGAAGACCGCCGAGACTGTAATTCGGATGTCTATATCCAAAGATATGATAATAACGGCAATCCGCTCGATACCAATTTCCGCGCCAATGACGATAATACTAGAACTGACCAAAGAGGAACCGCAGCAATAGTAAAGCCGGATGGCGAGTTCATTGTGGTCTGGGAAGATTGGCGTAACGACTGGGGCGATATCTATGGACAGCGATTTAGTGCTAATGGTACACCGATTGGGATAAATTTTAAAGTGAATGATGATATCGGTGGAACCCAGTACGGTGCGGTAATTGCCTGTGACAGTTTCGGTAATTTTGTTGTAGTCTGGATGGATGGTAGAAATGGTAACTGGGACATCTATGGTCAGCGTTATAATGCCCAAGGCGTTAGACAAGGTAGTAATTTTCGAATTAACGATGACCAGACTACCAGAATCCAATGGGCACCAGCTGTGGCGGTTGCTCCTAATGGTAATTTTGTTGTGGTCTGGGAAGACCAGCGTTTTGATTCTTTAAACGACATTTATTGCCAAAGATATAATGCTTCGGGTAACCCGATTGGCACCAATTTTCAAATCAATGACATTAGCACTTCGGCTCAGAGTTCACCAGCAGTTGGAATTGACCACAATGGCAATTTCATTGTCACCTGGGCGGACAATCGCAATGGTAATTATGATATTTATGCTCGAAGGTATGATGCCAATGGTAACCCGATTGGCGCAAGTTTTCGAGTAAATGACGATGCTGGTATTCAAAATCAGACCGGCCCGGTAATCGCCGTTGGTCCGAATTCCGATTTTTGGATTGCCTGGTCAGATGGTCGGAACTTGGACACCGATGTCTATCTTCAACACTATAATAGTAATGGGATACCAATTGGTAGCAACTTCAAGGTCAATGATGATTTTGCCAGTTCCCAGCAACGGGTCTCGATGATTGCGATTGACGGTAAAGGCAATTACTATGTTATTTGGGAAGACGAGCGAAATGGAATGACTCGAACTGATATTTATGGTCAAAGACTGGACTCTTTAGGTAACCCGATTGGCAATAATTTTCGAGTTAATGACGACCCCGGCAATGCCTACCAGTTCTATTCTTCAGTTGCAGCTGACTTTATGGGAAATTTTTTATGCGTTTGGACTGACGGTCGTAATCCGAGTTATGATATCTACGGTCAACGATTCGATGCCTTAGGCAATCGGGTCGGGGTCAATTTTAAAGTGAATGATGATTTGGTTAATGCCCACCAGTGGTACCCTTGGGTTGGGATGGATAGCGCTGGTAATTCGGTAGTGGTCTGGATGGATATGCGGGAAGATAATGCCTATGACATCTTTGCCCAACGCTATGACTTTAATGGTAATCCAATTGGGACAAATTTTAAAGTGAACGATGTTGGGACAGGCTCTCAGCTCTATGCTTCGGTTGCGGTAAATCGTGCGGGTTATTTCGTTATCGCCTGGATGGATAACCGAGATGGTGATTATAACATCTATTGCCAAAGGTTCGATGCCAATGGTAATCCTATCGGACCAAATTTTCGCGTTGATGACGATATTGGTGGTAATTATGCCGGTTATCCGGCGGTGGCAATTGATAACTTGGCTAATTTTGTCGTGGTCTGGGAAGACGAGCGAAATGACAATACCGATATCTATGGTCAAATCTATAATAGTTTTGGTCAAAGAATCGGCAACAATTTTCGAGTCAATGATGATGCAACTGAAGAGGGTCAGTATTCGCCATCGGCTTATATGACCAGTGATGGTAGATTTGTTGTAGTTTGGTGTGATTGGCGATACGGCGATGGTGACCCGGAGATTGTTGGTCAGAGAGTTT
>JBDRUX010000099.1:0-7874 GCA_039801565.1 Caldifarciminota bacterium | reverse complement strand
ATGCTACGAAAATTGGTGAAATGCAGCGAGAACAAAATGCCGATACTTATCCAGTCATTTTTGCTGACCAAAAAATAACCAAATTTAATATCATCTACGATATCGAAGAAACTTGCTTCGCCTTTGAGACTTTAAATGAAGATGAGGCGATTAAACTTTATCGTATCTTGCGCGAAAATCGAATCATCACTCCAAATTTGCATTACATTCGAGAGAATTTAACTGGCAATTTAGCTGAATTCATTGCGGCTTTACTTTGGCAAATCGGCTCAATCAAGGTCAGTTTAGGTGACTTAAAACCCCTTTTTAAAGTTGACGAACGAAGGAACCGCAGTCCGATCTACATTGATGTGAAGTGCCTACCCAGTTATCCGGCCGTGAACGATTTTATTATTAGCCAAGCTGCTTTGCTTTTAAGTAACCTTAACTTTGATTTGATATGCGGTGTCGAAGCCGGTAGTATCAGTTTTGCCGCACTTTTAGCCAAAGAATTTGCTAAACCGATGTTTTTTGCTCGTAAGGCACGTCATTATCCAGAGGCTTCGCTACTGGAAGGGATTAAACCGCACGAGTTGTTTCGAAAGCGTGTCTTATTGGTTGACGACACTTTGGTTAAAGGTTGGACCAAAGAACGGATTATCAAAGAGATTCGTAACCAAGGTGGTTTAGTCGATGCCTGCTTTGTCATCTTTGACCGAGAACAGGGGGGCGAAGAGAATTTGGCGAAATTGGGTGTAAAACTTTATTCGTTGACCAATCGCCACGCCGCCCTCTCAAAACGAATTCCCCGAGCAATAACTTTTATCACCGACCACGAATACGATGAGATTGATAATTATTTCGAAAATCCTGCGGAATGGCATAAGAAACGTAACCTGCCTTACTACGAGTTGACCCCAAAATAATTATGCACCTTAAAGAATTACACCTTTTTGGCTTCAAATCATTCCCGAATAAGACAACGATTAAATTCAGTAAGGGAATCACCGCGATTATTGGACCGAATGGTTGTGGTAAAACCAACATCTTAGATGCCTTGCGTTGGGTATTAGGTGAACAAAGTTTCTCAATCTTACGGTGTAATAAGAATGAAGAATTGATTTTTGCCGGGACTAAAGATTATCCAGCATTAGGCTATACCGAAGTGAAATTAATTTTAGAGAACGATGGCGATTTACCCAATTTCGGTTCCGAAATCGAAATCAAACGAAGGTATTTTCGCTCCGGTGAAAGTGAATTCTATCTTAACCGCAATCCTTGCCGGTTAAAAGACATTCAAGATATCTTCTTTAATTCCGGCAGTAAGGCTTACTCAATCTTTGATTTACCACGAATGCGCGAGATTATTGCAGGCGGTGCCAAACGAATGTTCGAAGAAGCCGCTAACCTTGCCCGGTATCGAGAACGCAAACAAGAAACCCTTTCTAAATTAACTCTCACGGAATCGGAATTGTTGAGGTTGAATGATGTGATTGCTGAACGAGAACGTTACACCCGAAGCCTTGCCCGTCAAGCACGTCGCCTTGCTCTCTACGAACGATTGAAAGACGAGGAGCGGAGACTTAAATTGGTCTATCTGAAAACCCAGTATCTAACACTACAGGAACGCGAAAAGGAGGCAGTTGCTATCTTAGACGAGGTGGCAAAAAAGGAAGCGATGATGGTACAGGAAATTGCCGAAACCGAAACCGAATTGGCAAAAGTCCGTCAACACTTAAGAGAAGCACGCTCGTTAAAAGAAACCTTAACTTCGGAGTTAGAAGCAAACCGAACCGAATTACAAGAAAAAGAAAAGGCAATAATCGCCAAACGAGAAAGAATTAGCTTTTTGCAACAGAAACAACAAGCACTCCAAAAGGATATAAAAAACGAAACTGAGAAAATAGAAAAAGGAAAGGCGAATAGGGCAAATTTAGCAAAAGCTTTGGAAGAGAAGACCAAAATCCAAGTTGCTATCCAACGGGATTTGGAAAGTATTCGCACTATGATAAAACAGGAAGAGGAAATTCTATTTAATGAGCAAGTTAATTTTGAAAAAGCCAAAACGGATTTACAATCAATTAATAACCAAATTGCCGGCTTACAGCAAAAGCTGACGACGGCGACGGCGCGTCAACAAAATTTGCTTGAGACGCAGACAAAATTAAAAGGCGAAATTGAAAATTTAACAAAACGGTTGACCACACTTCAAAATTCAGTTGTCCAAACTGAAGAGAAAATTGGTGAATTGGATAAAGAATTGGCTCAGCTAAAATCTGTCTTAGCCGAAAAGAATATGATTAAGGAAAAACTGGTTGAGAGCTTAGAACAACAAAAACAAGAACACCAGCAAAGCCAAGAGAAGTTATCGTTATTAAAACAAGAGATTGAGTTGTTAAAAGCAAATTTGGGGCAGGAAATAAATGAAGTTATCAAGGCAAAATTGGCGGAAAATTTCTTAGGCGGTGTGCAAGAGTTTATTGCGGTCGAAGATGGTTATGAATTAGCTTGTGAAACAGCGCTCTATGCAATTTTAGATTTTTTGGTAGTCAAAAAACCAATTGACCCGCAGGATTTTAAATTAAAAGCCCGACTCGGGTTTGTCTTAGCCGAAAATGGTTTTACTCCTGAATTAGATTTGGCGCCACACGCCCACGACGAAATTTGGGCCGAGACGGGTGTAATTGGTCGACTAACTAATTTTGTTACTATTAAACCCCAGGCGCCCCAATTATTACGGAAGATTTTAAATGAGTTTGTCTTGGTCGAAAATATTAATTATGCTTGGCGACTGCAGAAACGTTATCCCCAATTTTCGTTTGTCACAAAAGACGGCATTGCCCTGTTTGGCTCGGGAATATTAGTAAAAGAAAGTGCCCAAGGTCGGTTAACAATTGAGAAGTATCTAAAACAGAAAGAAACGAACCAATTGGAGTTAGAAGAAAAATTAACCGTTCTGACCAATCAAATCCAAATGCAGACTGCTGCGGTCATCCAATTGAATCAGGAACTCGAACAAATCCAAAACAAGATTGTTGACTTATTAGCACAAAGGTCAAACCGTCAGACCGCGCTTTCCTTAGAACAAAGGTCAAAAGATGAAGTTGAGAAAGAATTAACTTGGCTTAGTAACGATTTGACTCAAACCGAGGAACGATTAAAAGAAATCGAACACCAACTTGCCAATCTGAGTAATGAACTAAATGAAAAGACGACTTTGGCGCAACAGTTAAAAGATTCGGTTAGCAATTTAGAAAAAGTAATTTTGGCTAAGCAGGCACTAATTAAAGAAAAATTGGAAGAGGCGAGCAAAGTTTTATTCAACTTAGGCAAGACTGGTGAAGAACTTACTGCCCTCAAGACCGCATTTGATTATCAAACCAAGGATTTAGAATTAGCCGAGCAAAAACTTTTGGAATATTGCCAAACCGAAAAAGACATTGAGCTAGAGTTGCAAACACTGGTAGACCAAATCCGAACCACCGAGCAGGAAATCGCAAGGTCCTACAGCACTATTATGCAAACCCAAAAGCAGATCGAGGCTCTGAACATTACTGAGAAAACAAAAGAGGAAGAGCGAATTGATGCCCTTTTAAAAGAAAAACGGGAAACCTTAGAAAAAATCCGCCAGACACTAATGGAACAGCGGATGGCGCACCTTGAAATCCAAAAACAACGCGAAGCCTTGGAACGCGAAGCCAAAGAACTCTTTGGCATTGACATCGCCACAATTGAAGTAATCTCTGATGAGCAAGTGAGTAGTCGTTTAAAGATTATTTCCGAACGGTTAATGAATTTGGGGCGGGTTAATCCATTAGCCAAAGAAGAGTTTACCAATGAGAAAGCCGAATTGGATAAATATTTGGCACAACGGGAAGATGTATTAAGAGCTCAAGCTAATCTTCAAAGCACAATCAGTGAAATTGAAAATTATGCCAAAGACCAGTTTCTGGTAACATTTCATTCGGTGCGAGAACATTTCCGTTCGATTTTTAATCGACTCTTTGTTGAAGGCGAAGCTGATTTGATTTTAACCAACGAGGCTAATCCGCTGGATTCAGAAATTGAGATTATAGCTCGGCCGAAGGGAAAAGTGCCCAAACGATTAGAACATCTCTCGGATGGGGAAAAGGCACTTTTAGCCCTTTCCCTGCTTTTTGCTTTCTATTCAGTAAAACCTGCGCCGTTCTGTTTCTTCGATGAAGTTGATGCACCGTTAGATGATGCTAATGTGGTTCGGTTTGCTGACTTTTTACGGGAGATGGCTCAAGCTGGCACCCAAGCGGTGGTCATCACCCATAACCGGTTGACAATCGAAAAAGCCGATGTACTTTTGGGTGTGACAACCGAAGAGCCAGGAATTTCTAAGGTTATATCGGTTCGGCTTGCTGACTTTAGACCTGAGCCCCAAAAATCGGAGATAAGAACTTAAGGTGTCAATCCTTGAACGAATCAAAAAGAGTTTAAAACAGACCCGGGAACATTTAAGACAATTTCTCAAATCCGAAAAGCCCGAAGATTTGGAAGTTGCTTTACTTAGTGCGGATGTTGGAACTGAAGCGACCCAATATCTTTTAGAAAAAATTAAGGGTTATTCGAATAAAATTGCTGGACTGAAACAAGAAATTGCCCATCTACTTACTTGTAAAGAGTCTACCCCGGTTAGTGCAACAAAACCGGAAATTATAATGGTGGTTGGGGTGAATGGTTCGGGCAAGACAACCACTATCGGCAAATTAGCCTATCGTTTCAAACAACAAGGCAAATCCGTCTTAATTACTGCCGGTGACACCTATCGTGATGCAGCAGTTGCCCAATTAAAAATTTGGGCAGAACGGGCGAAGGTTGAGATTGTTACTTCAGAACAAGGGCAAGATGCAGCGGCGGTGGTCTTCGATGCTATTAAAAAGGCTAATGCCAAAGCGTTCGATATTGTTTTAGTGGACACAGCCGGAAGATTGCATACCCGCAAAGACCTGATGGAAGAAGTTAAGAAAATTCGCCGGACTATCGCCAAGCTGAAACCGCAAGCGCCCGATGAGATTTGGTTAGTCTTAGATGCCACGGTTGGTCAAAATGGTATTGTCCAAGCCCAGACTTTTCATCAAGCATTGGGTTTAACTGGAATTATTGTAACGAAACTCGACGGTACTGCCAAGGCAGGGATACTAATCCCGATTGCGATTAAACTCAATTTACCCATCAAATATTTAGGAATTGGGGAAGGGCTGGAAGACCTAACTGAATTTTCGCCTGAAGGATTCGCCGAAGGTTTATTCCAAGATTGATTCTCATCTCTGCTTGCCTATTAGGGATTAAATGCCGATATGATGGCAAAATTCTAAAAAGAAAAATTAAACTGCCGTTGAGGGGCTTGCTACCGATCTGTCCTGAGCAATTAGGTGGCCTACCAACTCCCCGTGCAAAAGCAACAATTAACCCTAAAGGTAGGGTGATCAATGAAAGAAATGAAGATGTGACCGAGAATTTTCGAACCGGGGCAAGGGAGGTTTTAAAAATCGCTCGATTGTTTAAGGTGAAAAAGGCAATTTTGAAGGCAAATAGCCCTTCTTGTGGTAAAGACGGCATAACGGCAAAACGATTACAAAAGCAGGGAATAAAAGTTATTTTCATTGATTAAAGATTGGTATTTCGCACTCGGTCATTCGAAGTTATAGTGGTTCGAAATGACTTTTCCTACATTTCTTAAGAAAAAACTAACCCAAAAGGACACTAAGAGCACAGGAGGTTAAACAACCGATATTTTTCAATGACTTCAGTGAGGGGTGAACTTTTGGATGCGATTGAATTTTAAGTAACTTCAGAACTCTTCTTGAACTATTTTAAACTATTCAAAGGGCAAGTCATGAGGATTAGCTTGCCAAAATGTTCAAGGGTTAGTATAATCACTTTATGATTCGGATTCAATGGCACGAATTACAAAATTCAGGACGAAAACTCATATTTTTTACACTCTTCGCTTGGTTTAACTACCTATGGTCTTTAATCCCAATGGTAAATGAATTAGCAAAGGACAATCCGCCCAAGGTTGTCTTATTTTTCGATGACGGTTATGCTTCCGTTTATCGTTATGCCTATCCACTGCTTAAGAAGTATAAGATGTCAGCAAGTTTGGGTTTAATTGCCGGAAAGGTAATCGAAGCCAACCGTCGGTCGGTGCGGTCTTCGTTCAACTCTTATCTTAATCAAGCCGAAATTCAAGAAATGATTGATTCCTTGGGGGTTGAAGTTGCGAGCCATTCATTCTCCCATCCCCGATTGACCGAAATCTCAGATACAATGGTCTTACGGTATGAGTTATTCCATTCCAAACAGGTCTTAGAATCATTATTTAATCAAACGGTCATAACTTTTGTTTATCCTTACGGTCGGTATGATGACCAGATTTTACGCTTAACAAGACTTGCCGGTTATAAGATTGGCCGAACCTGTGAGTTTGGCGAACCGAATTTCTGGATTGCACCACTTAAGGTTCCAATCAAGGAGGTCCGTAACACCACCACCGTTGACGAAATCCTTAAACATATCCAACGATTTGAAGTCACTGTCTTGCTTTTTCATCGGATTATGCCCAAGCCCCGGCTTTTTACCGAATTTTCGGTTGAACGTTTTGACACCTTGCTTAATCTTCTTTTTACCCAAAAGGTCAAGGTGGTTACGCTTCGTCAGGTATATGAAGACTTCTGGTTGGAACTTTTTGTTAAGGCGGTACGAGAAAAGGGAATCTTGGATAAAAGAGAATGGCTGGATTATCTATTTCAGAAGGTAGACATCGACCAGACCCGCACTCCTACCCGATTTTGAAGTTAAATATTTCAGATTTTCTTTTTCACCAATGTAAATATCTATATGCTTGCCTTTTACTTCCGAACCGATATCATTGGCGTTGAATATTCCATTATGGACTCCTTTATCCCCTAAATACAATCGTTCGTATTCGGGTATGTAAACCCTTGAGCCTAAAGGAATTATATTGGTATCAACTGCTATCGATTTTAGCGAGGTTAAAGTGAAATTGCCAAAACCAAGCGGTTCGGTTACGACTCTTGCCGCATTTTTGCGTTTCAGATAACTTATTAACCGACCATCGCGCAGCCGGGCTACTGATTCTTTTTTAAAGTCATCAACAAATTTTTTGGGAAAATAACCTAAAAGCGAGCCGTTTTCTAAATAGATTGGCACTTCGCGCCGACCGCGATACTCGGATTCAGGCACAATCCAATAATAAGTTATCTTGAACTTCCCCAAATTAACCGCTTTCGCCTGGGGCAGAGAATCGGTTGGTTTCACTCGCCACTGCGGAGTCGGCGCTGGCAGATATTCAACTTTAGTCGTGACGCAGACCATTGAAAAGAGGATTGTAAATATTAATAATACTCGCATCATAAATTATCACCGCCTTCTCCCTTTTTAAAAATCCTGTCAGCGCTTTAGTATAAGGTAAGTAATTGATTTGTCAAGCAAAAGGTGCTTAACTTTGTATCATTACCTTTTCGTGTCTTTACCTAAAAACAAATCGTATCCAGTTCCCGAGAAAACCCAACCCAAGACGCGCCACAAGCTCGAAGATAAAGAAGAATTACACCTAAAGATGGATTTTTGATTTTACAGCTTTCTAAGAAAGAGATATAAGCAAAAGAATTATTGGAAAGACCAATTCTTTCGGCGACTTCGGTTTGAGACAACCCTGCTCGTTCTGGAATTTTCCTTAAAATTTCTGCCATTTCTTTAGGAAAAATAAAGTACTTTTTCGGCATTAAAAATATTATAACAAAGTTGAAATATATTTCAACCTAAAAATGACCGATTTTTTCGTCTATCATCTTGGTCGTCCGTCACTTATGTCAATTTTTACTTAGGGAGGGGGTATCGTA
>JBDRUX010000098.1:0-7960 GCA_039801565.1 Caldifarciminota bacterium | reverse complement strand
CTTGCATATCTACCGAAAGTCACTTCTGGTTCGGATTTAACTTACATTGGCGAACCAAAATCAGAACCGGTTGGTACCTTTGGAATGAAAGAACCTGCATTTGCCGTATTACCTGATGGTATTATAAAGTTAGAACAAGACTATATTCGACCTCTTGAGCCAGGCAACTATACTGCAGTTGTCACTGCCGACTACGGCGGAACAGAACCAACGGTCTTTGTCCAAAAGTTTCGTGTGAAATAGATGTTTAGGCACTAAATAAGATTGCTTACCAAATTCATTAGACTAAAAAGCGCTAGGGTTGGATTATTGAATTCGGTATGAGACTCACTCTTAAAACCAGGGAACAGGTCTTACTTTCGATATTTTTTCTCATCATTGCTTTTTTTCTGGTCTTTTTTGCTGAAATGCTTTTACCCTTTAGTGAGACAATCAATTTCGATGTAATAAGTCAGAGTGTAAGAATTTATCGTGCCCGCCAAAAGCAAAAAGAGATTTTTGCCGCCTACGCAAAATTAAAACAAAAGGTTAAATTTAAGGAAGATGAATTTGCTTTGACTTTGGCTAAAACGGAAACGCCTATAGAATCGAATTTTTATGCTGTTGTCAATCTATTGAGCAATACTTTATTTTTGAAAAAGCAGGATTTGGTCATTAATGAGTTTAAGATATCGGCTGGACGTGGTGATACGCTAATTGCCCCTTGGGGCAAAAAATGGGTCTTCGAAACCCCAACCGGAGTCCTAAGGGTTCTACGCAAGATAAAAAACCCAATCTGGTATAAACCTGACTGGGCATTCTTAGAAGCTAAGGAATCAATCCCTCCCCCGAATTCACCAAAACGGTTAGTGCGAGGAATCTTGGGCGATTATGCGTTAGACTTAGGCGGTGGAATTATGCTCCACGGTACACCTTATGAACACCTCTTAGGCCAAAGGGTTTCCCACGGCTGTATCCGCTTGCCCAAGGAAGGTATTAAAACTCTCTACGATTCGATGCCATTGGGTGGTAAAGTTTACATCTTTGGCAAATGAAAAAAGTATTCATACTGTCAACCATAATCTTCACAATTGCCTGGGTTCGGCTATTCGATGCCGTGATTAAGCGAGTAGTAGCTAATGAACAAGAAAGATTGACTAAAATCAATGAAGAATATCTGGGGCGTAATGAAAGCTTAAATAATTATATCACCAAGATTGACCAAGAGATAAAATTACTTCAATTACGAAAAGAATTGGCTGACGAAACTGAGCCTTATCTCGTCTTGGAACGGAAGACGCGCCGGGCGGAATTAAAGATTGAAGATAAAGTAATGCACGAGGCAAATTTCGATGTCTGGCTTTTACCAGGATTAAGTGACAGGAGTTTTCTGCCCAGCGGTATTCTACAAGTGTTAGCCAAACAGGAATCAACCAATTACTATCTACCGGACTTTTATTATGAACTTTTGGGTGATAGCATGCTAAAAGATACTGCAAAAAGAACGATTAAAAACGCCTTGGGCGAGTATGCCTTATATTTGGGTGAGAATTTATTAATCCACGGTCAATTTCATCCGGATTTACCGAAAGACTTAATTCAACACAATGCGATAATATTCCAACCCGAAGATCTAAGAATCTTCTATCATTCCCTCAAAACTAAATCAAGAATTGTCTTTTATTAAAATGAATTGTTGGTTATTAATTTTACTACTGAATATGAATGAAGGGACACTCCCGACTCAAAATTGGTCTAGTTCGACCAACTTAGCAAAACTAGTAAAAATTGATGTTATTGATAAAAATCAACTAACATCATTGATTAGAAATGGAATTTTTATCATTTCCGATTTTGATCAAACGATTTTAGCACAATGTGACCAATCGGGATTAGAAATTCTCAAAAAATTGCGAATTAATTATACAATTCTTGATGAAATTTTGCCCAATTATGACTATTATTATGTCTGGGCATTGGATGAAATGGCTAGTCAAAATATACCCCGTTTCGTTACCACCATCTTTGTCGGCGATGACTATTTAATTTGCCGGATTCCACAAAATATCGATATAAGACTTGTGCAAAAATACCGTATCGAACTTAAGAAAATAAATTTTGTTCCGATTGTTTCTAATCTAACGATAAAGGAATATCCGGTTGTTCTTTACGATTCAATGGTCCAGACATTGGTTGACCGGGTGAGTGCGGATTCGGTGCTTAATTTCGTCCAAAGATTGGTCAACTTCCAAACCCGTTATTCTCCAACTGATTCCTGTCGAGCTTGTGCCAATTATATTAAAGAACAATTCGAGGCTTACGGCTTAGATTCGGTATTTGTTCAAGAATATAATTCGATTTACGCCCCAAATGTCATCGGAATCAAAAGAGGAATATCTTATCCGGAAAGTATCTATCTTGTGTTGTGTGGTCATTTTGATTGTATCTCCGGTAGTCCATATACCTTTGCGCCGGGTGCTGACGATAACGGCAGCGGGGCAAGCGGAGTCTTAGAAGCGGTAAGGGTGATGAGCGGTTGCGATTTCGATTATACGATTAGATTTATTGCTTTTAGTGGCGAAGAACAAGGGCTTTTGGGTAGCCATTATTACGCGAGTCAAGCCCGTTCCCATGGCGACAGCATTGTCGGTGTGATTAATATTGATATGGTCGCCTATTCACTACCGGGTCGCGATTCTGCCTCTATCATTGGTAAGCCGGAAAATCCCAATTGTGCCCCCTTAGTTGATTACTTTATCGCTTGTGCCGATACTTATACCGCACTTAAGACCCAGCGTCAAATTATAGACCGGCCGCGTTCCGACCACGCTTCATTCAATACCTTTGGTTATTTAGCAATTCATTGTCGGGAAAATCTAAATGTCAATAATCCTTATTATCACACCATTGGTGATACAATTGGCGGGGGTTTTAATAACCTTGAGTTTTGCACCGAAGTGATTAAAGCCAGCATCGCCACAATTGCCTCTTTAGCCAAACCGGTGTTAGTCGGAATAGAAGAAAAAGAATTGCCCCAGCCAGTTTTCACTGTTATGCCAAATCCGAGCCAAAAATTGATTAAAGTTAAATTGATGCCCGGAGAAAATAAAATAAAATTTTATGATATTACCGGCAAGGTAATTCAATTATTGTCAATTCACTCGAATAAGACTGAGTCAGTAATTGATTTAACTAAAATGAGACCGGGTATTTATTTCATCGAGATAACCAATAATAAAAAGCAGGCGAAAACTAAAATTGTTGTTAATTAGTTTGCTTTAATCTTTGTAAAAAGAGTTTAACTTTTCTTAATGCTTTAGCCCGGTGGCTCACTCGATTTTTTGTCTCAGCTGGTAGTTCACCAAAAGTCTTGGAAAATCCTCTGGGAATAAAGATTGGGTCATATCCAAATCCCTTTTTGCCTTTGGGTTTTGTTGCAATCCGTCCTGAACAGGTGCCTTCAAATAGGTAGACTCTTTTTTTAGGAATCGCTAAGGCAAAGACGGTGCGAAAACGTGCCCGACGCTGTCGGATTCCAGATAGCTGGTTAAGTAATTTCTCCACATTTTCTTTATAGCTGGCGTTTTGCCCAGCATAACGAGCCGAATAAACTCCCGGTTTCTTACGAAGGGCATAAACTTCTAAACCAGTGTCTTCGGCTAAGCAGAGCAGTTTGGTTTTACGCATAGCGGTTAACGCTTTCCTTCGGGCATTAGCTTCAAGAGTCGGGCCGGTTTCAGGAATGATTAGTTTAGGTGCAACTTGGGCTAATGGAATTAACTCAATATCAAGGTCATTTAAGATTGCCTTGATTTCTTTTAGTTTATCCGGATTTCGGGTTGCTAAAAGCAACCGCATCTTAGAGAAACTTCTTGCCCGATTTGGTAGTAGCAATGGTACGTAAGAGTGCTTTCAAATCACCAACCCGTTTTTTATCGGCTACCAATACCGCATCTTTTGCCTTCACAATTACCAAATTTTCTACTCCCAAGGTTGCAATGACTCCGCTATCCGAGAAGACGATAGATTCTTTAGTATCAACACCGTAGTGTTCGCCGATGATGACATTGCCATAGCGTTGGGCAGGAAAATGACGCTCTAAGGCTAACCAAGAACCGACGTCATCCCATAAGAAGTTGGCTTTCACAACAGCAATATTTTTTGCTTTTTCCATCACCGCATAGTCAATGGAAGTGGTTGGTGCCTGTTTGTACATCCGTTCCAGCATCGGTCGCTCTTGTCGGGTACCAATGTAATTTTGAAAATTGATTAACTCGGCATAGAAATCGGGCAGGAAATTTCGAAACGCCTCTAAGATGGTTGAGACCCGAAAGACAAACATTCCGCTATTCCAAAGAAACCGTTTTGCCTGCAAGTAAGCCAAGGCAATATCTAAAGTTGGCTTTTCCTTAAATTCAATAGCGCGATGAACCGTAATTTTACCATAGCGCTCAATCACATCACCAATCTGGATGTAACCATAACCAGTTTCGGGTCGGGTTGGCGGAATACCAAAAGTCACAAGATAACCATGCTGGGCAACTTTGCAAGCAACTTTGATATTAGCAATAAAATTATTGACCGGCTCGATATAATGGTCCGCCGGCAGGACAATCAACGTGGCATCAGGCGCACTATTCGCAATATAGATAGCAGCCAGCCCAATTGCTGGCGCAGTATTCTTTCCATAAGGTTCATAAATGATATTGGCCCTTTTTATCCCAGTCTGCATTTGCAGCAACTCGGTCATCTCATAAGGTATAATGTATCTTTGTTGGGTTAATGGACAGAGCCGCGAGATCCTTTTTCGTGTCTGTTCGATTAACGAGTCTCTGCCAAAAAGCGGCACGAATTGTTTGGGAAAAGAGCGTCGACTAACTGGCCAAAATCGTTCACCAATGCCACCGGCTAAAATTATTGCATATAGTTCCATTTTAACCTCCAATTCTCGTCAAGACGGCAACGATATTCCCAAAAGCAAAACGTTTCTTTATCATTGCCGGAATTTTTTGTTCATCATTGGTAAGATAAACTGTTCCGATATCCTGTTGGCGCGCAAGTTTGGGTTGGACGAGCAGGCACTCCATTTTACCAATTTTGGTCGAAACATCCCTCGGTCCAACCGTAACCACTTCCACTTGATAGTTCTTCTTATCCATATGCACCGAAACGGTTATCGTATCATTCGGTTTTAAATTTAGTGTCCGAAAATAATACCAAGTGGAGAGTAAATCTTTGGTTCTCGGTACTATGTCAAACACTCCTGAGTCGGAATAGAAAACTTTCATTTTCGAATAGTCAAATTCCGCCTGACTCAAATTTTGATAACCTGATTCCAACACCCGTTTGATTGATTTCAAAGTAGCAAAATCCGAACATCGGGCGTAAGATTCTAATTGGTCATCGATTCGGAAAAGAAAACGATATTGGGGATAGGATTTGAGCCGGGCGACCAGATGATAACAACTCTCTTCCTGAATCAGTGCCATCTCTTTAATCATTAAATCTAAGGTGCCGACTTGGAATGGACCATAATGGATTGTGTAGTGGAGTGATTCGCCAACAGGCAGGATTAAAAACAAAAGGGTTGCGAAAAATGACACCAATTAATAATAAAACAGTTAGACCAATTGTCAAGACTCGACCCAAAGTTTAACTTGACATCAAAAATTTTTTTTCTATTCTTAACTGGTATGCTGATTAAGAAAAAAGACTGCTATTTTTGTAAACGACAGGCGAAATTTATTGATTACAAAGACCCGCAATTGAGTAGCTTTATGACCGAAAAGGGTAAGATTCAGAGTTCCAAAGTGACCGGGCTCTGTGCCCGACACCAGCGAATGCTGGCCCGGGCTATAAAAAGAGCTCGTAGTTTAGCCTTACTTCCCTACGTTGTAAAATGAAAGTGATTTTGCTTTCGGATGTTGACCGATTAGGTAATAAAGGCGAAATTGTTAATGTTAAACCAGGCTTTGCCCGCAATTATCTCTTGCCCAAAAAGTTAGCGCTAATTGCTACACAAAGTAATCTGAAATATTTTAATGAGTTGAAAAAACGTGCCGAAGTCAAGGAGCAAAAACGAACCGAAGCCGCTAAATTATTAGCTACGAAGTTGGCGACTGTTTCGTTAAAAGCTGATTTGCCGATTGGCGAAGCCGGTGCTTTCGGCGCTATCACCAATCACCAGATTGCTGATTTACTAAAACAGGTGGGCTACGAGATTGATAAACATTCAATCGTCTTAGACCAACCGATTAATGAGCCAGGTATCTATGACATTTCAATCAAGCTGGCACCACAGGTGACAACCACAATTAAACTTTGGGTGGGTGGAAAGAAAAGTGATTGAAGTAAAGGTTGCTGGTATTGTCATTGACAGCAATTCGAATTCGCCGGTAATGCTTTTACGTGACATCGCCGCCGACCGGATTCTTCCCATTTATATCGGACCCGCAGAAGCGGCTAATCTTGCCTATGCCTTAGAAAATGTGAAAGCGGTTCGACCTTTGACGATTGATTTGATGAAACTTTTGGTAGAAGGGGCTGGAGCCAAGGTAAAACGCGTCAATGTGACAGCAATCCGAGACGATACCTTTTATGCTGAAATAATTCTGGAGGCGGCAGGTAAACTTATTGCGATTGATGCTCGACCTTCGGATTCGGTTGCTTTAGCCTTGCGCACCAACTCACCAATCTATGTCGCCGAAGAGATAATGAACAATTTAAGCACTGTGATGACATTAGATGAAGAAACTAAGTTAAAAGAAATCCGCAGCCACTTACGCAATACCGACCTCGAAGATTTGGGCAACTATCAAGGACCGGGTCCGTGACTTTTATTCGATTTTTAGCAAATCGTTTGCAACAAACTCGATTTTGCCGAATATTTAAATAACAAGTTCATTTTCTAACTTGTTGGTTTAACAGAATGGATTTGTCCGAGACTCTAAATCTCTTAAAACAAAGAACTAACCAAATTGTAACCGAAACCGAACTTTTGCAAAAACTCCAAACCGCCCAGAGGGAAAAAAGACCCTTAAAAGTTAAATTAGGGATTGACGCCTCAGGACCGGATATCCATCTTGGTTTTGCGGTAGTCTTAAGAAAGTTGCGACAGTTTCAAGACCTGGGGCATACCGCAGTTTTAATCGTTGGTGATTTTACTGGTAAGATTGGTGACCCGACCGGCCGTTCCAAGACCCGTCCCCAACTAAATGACGAGCAGATTAAGAAAAATATTGAGCATTATAAAGAACAAATATTTAAAATCTTAATTCCGGAAAGAACCGAATTTCGCTACAATTCGGAATGGTCAAATGCCCTCACCAGTCAGGATTTGATTAATATTGCTGCCAAATATACTGTGGCTCGAATAATCGAACGGGATGATTTTGCTTCCCGGCTGAAACAAGGTATCCCGATCTATCTGCACGAAATTCTTTATCCGTTATTTCAAGGCTATGATTCGGTAGCCGTCAAAGCCGACATCGAATTGGGTGGGGCTGACCAATATTGGAATTTATTGGTCGGACGCGAATTGCAACGCGAATTCGGACAAGAACCCCAAGTGATTATAACAATGCCACTTTTGGAAGGAACCGACGGCAAACTTAAAATGAGTAAATCATACAACAATTATATCGGCATTGCTGAACCACCGAATGAAATCTATGGTAAAACGATGTCGATACCGGATACAATGATTCTAAAATATTTTCAGTTAGCAACTGATTACACCGATAGCGAAATCAGAGCAATCGAAAAAAGGCTTGCCGAGGGTGAGAACCCAAAGAATTTAAAAAGTTTACTGGCAAAAGAGATAGTAAAAATGTACCATTCGGCCGAAGCGGCGGAATTGGCAGAGAAGGAGTTCGAAAAGGTGTTTAGGCACAAATTGGTACCAAGTGAAATACCGGAATTTGTACTCAAAGAGCCAAAAATTAATATCGTTGAACTCTTAGTTAGGGCAAAACTCTTTGCT
>JBDRUX010000097.1:0-7977 GCA_039801565.1 Caldifarciminota bacterium | reverse complement strand
CCTGAATTAGCGGCGATGGTAATTGCTGGTGTGAAGTATCGGAATGGTATTGAAATCAAGGCACGAAAGGAAACTGCTTAATGGTGGTCAAAAAATTTCCACAAACATTGACAGAAGCTCAAGTAGAAATTGGCATAAGTGACGGCTGACCAAGATGATAGAAGAAAAATTCGGTAAATTTTGCGTTAATATATAAATATAACTTTCTGGCACATAAATAACAATGAATCAACCGCTATTTAAGAACTATTAACTTGCGGCGTAAGGTGGTAGTCAATAAATTACTTTGGGCAGTAAATACCAAGAAATAAATCCCTGAGGATAACCTTTGCGAAAAGTCATCTTTGCCATCCCAGTTTATATAATAGTAACCCGGATTCTTCGGTTCATTTAACAAATTTCTGACGAGTTCGCCAGCGCGATTGTATATTTTCATATTCACTTGACCAGTAAAGGGTAAATGGTAATAGAGCGTGGTCCGTGTCCGAAACGGATTTGGATAACCAGGACTTAGATAGACTTGTTTCGGCGGCAAAACCATAGGGTTTTCTCCGATTGCAATTTCGGAACTTACCGAAACATCGTCAATATAAAACCCTTCACTCACATCTCGATTATCACTAACAAAAACAAAACGAATTCTTAAGGTCTCACCAGGTTCATATGAGCTTAAAGGATATCTTTCTTGTAACCAAGAACTCGGAATCGCATCAAATTCTTTACCCAAGGCACCACCAGTGCCGATAAAGTCGAGCGTATCTGAGCCGCGATTAGATTCGACAATCACATAAAGACCATCCACCCCATAAATTGGCAGTAAAAACCAACGCCAGAAGGTTAAAACCGAATTGGGTTGAATAACAAAAGGTGGTGAAAGAAGATAACAATTCATATTGTTAAAGTATTGGTAACTGGTATCACCACAGTAGAAACTGTTCGATGGCGAATGGCTACGGTGTGCGGAAAGATGCCAAAGGTCATAAGTGCCGCCGTGCGTCCAACCTACGCCCCCAGATTCAAAAGCTTCGGAAAGACCAGTCGGACCAACAAATAAGAAAACGGTATCTAAAAAGGTATAGCCAGAACTGGTCATTTGGAGATTAATTGGTATCAAATAAGATGGTGGACAACCAGCTTCGATTCTTAAATCCAAAGGGATTAAAGAAACTGCATTCGAATCGGGCAAAATATCGCCAAAATTGGTATTAGGATTCAAGATGGTTAGATTCGGGTCTGATGTGCTAATATTGGCTTGGACATTATATCCAATCCCAAAACCATTATTCTTAACCAAGAGTCTTAGTCTTGTTATTTCCCCTGGTTCTAATATCCCATTATTATTACCACCGGGTGAAGAATCGGTAAAAGAATAATTAATTAATCTAATGACAGGCGTCCCAATAATAATTGTTGGCTGGTAGGTCCAGGTAGCAGATTGGTTGTCGGTTATCGTTAGATTGGAACGGATAACCGTACCATTTGAGACATTGTTATTAATGGCAAATGCAAAGCCATTATTAACCCAAACCGATTCTTCTGGATTTAAATTGCCAATTGATTCCAGACTATCCAGAACCAAAAGTTCCAAGCCCTCGTAAGTAAGTTTTGCGGTTAAACCATTTGCCCCAACATTGCCTTCGTTTTTAAAAAGCAAGGAATACCTTACCGTTTCACCGGGATTGGGAATTTGGTCATTATTGCCCATTGAATCATTTATGGCGGTAGCAAGGTAAGTGATATAAGGTCCGGTTATAACTGGTAGCTCGGTCTGGTAGGGGAGAAAGTTATGCGCGGTTACGGTTAAAGTTAAATTGCCATAAGTTGTGGGATTGATATTAAGACTAACTTGACCCGAAAAATCGGTATAACCCCGCTCATACACTTCATTACCCTTTTGGATACAGACTAGAGCATTTCTTAATGGTAAACCATTATCGGTTACAGTTATAACAATTCGACTTGCTCCTAAGGGGACTGAGTTGGGATGGAAGACTAATAAATTCTTTATAGAATCAGTGGCAACCATCATCTCTGGTTCACCAAGCAAATTTAGCTGATACTGGTGCCAACGATAGACATTGGCATCTCGCGAATAGGCGATAAAATGGGCTTTGGCAAGGGCTAATACCTGACCAAGGTGGGGCAAAGGGTTCTGAAAGAGTTCGGCATAGAATTGGGCATCAAAACGGTCCGAATAACCAAAACGCGGATTACCCGGTGAGCCCCACCCATAAGAGGAATGACCGATAAAGGCAACACCGCCACCGTTCGGGTTACGCACAAAGTGTTCACCAATCGCATCAAAATCAAAGGCACTGGTCCAGCAACCAATCGAATAAAGAATACCTTGCCTTTGACCATTAATTAGATTATCCATATCTGAGTTGGTTAGAAAGCCAGTCCCAACCCCCATCGCGTCAATCCAGCCATGACCATTATGATTGATTAAATTTTTACCTTCATTGATTGCAGCGATTACGGTACTCGGACTCTGATTACCCAATCGTTCATAGAGCTTAGTTATTGGGTCAAAGCGGGCTGGAATATATTGCGCATCAATCCAATCTTTACTTACACCGCCGTCGGTATAAGGATTAGTCCATAAGATTTCACCCATAAATAATGCCCGACATTGATAGTCTAAAGGCGGATTGGTTTCATAAGTTATAATCTTATTTACGAATGTTCGTGCCTGGCTAATACTATTCACTGGTGCTCTGCCGACAAAGATTTCTGGAAATAAATCAACACTATCCGCAACTTCACCAAAAACATTATTGTTATTAAAATCCCAGGTTCCATCTAAATCTGAGTAATAAAGGTCACAAGGCAGGGAATCTTCACGGGAATGGATAAAAGCACTACAGGGCATAGCAAAGGCTTTGCGAACTGGCACAATACCAACATCACCACCAAGAAGTAACCAAACTAAGCCAGAATCAGGGTATAATGTCTTCAGATAGTTGCGAATCTTTTCTGGATTGTCCCGACCTGGATAATTGTTATATATCCAATCTATATTTCTAGTCACTGCCCTTATTCCCTTTTTTGTCTTCCAGGCACAGAGTCTTTGAAATACGGTATCCATTGCGGAATTGGTTATGACCAAATATTCAAAATTATGGTTTGAATCCAATTTAGTTGGCTTTGGTAGTTTCAAATTTGTCAAATCGTATTCCAGCGAAATTGTGAGTTCGTTAAATAATTTTAGTCTTTTGGTTTTCGGTACGTATTGCAAAGGATAGATAAGAACCATTGCAATATTATCACCACCAAAGTCACCTTGCCCAATGAATTTTACAATTTCAGTTGGATAAAGTTCTAAAGAATTATAAATTACCGGATTCGGTTCAACTCGTTTAATCGGAAAATCTTTTAAAAGGATTACCGGTGGTTGAACCGGTGCGATAGTAAAATCATTGTCTAAAATTGTGCTCTGGCTATTGATTACTGCTACTTGTGTCACCCTGGCGCCTTGGGGTAGGACAAAATATAAAGATTTAACTGGCAGTTGTGGTTCGCCAATTGCATCGGTCAATTCGCATCCCGGCAAGGCTATTAAATCATAACCTTCCGATTTCTCAATCACCAAATTCGAGAGATTGAAATTGATTTTTTGGTTGATATTTAGGGCATTGCCCAAAAGAACCAAGAGGCTAATTACTAATAATATCTTACCCTTCATTTTTCCTCCTTTTCTAAAAGTCCATGCAATGATGCCTTTAAATATTCTAATCCTTCTTCTTTAGTTTTTATCTTGCCTTCAACCTGTAATTCTTCCAATTCTTCCAAGATTGGCTTAAAGATCGGTCCTGGTTTTAAGCCCAAAGCGATTAGGTCGTGACCAGTTATGAGGCGGGTAATCTTTCGTTTTGCATCCCATTGCCGTTTGAGTTCAATCATTTGAGTAATTGCATCTTCCAAATGCCGGGTTCTACCAGCTGTAGCATAACCATCAGCAAAAGTTAAAATCATCAGACCAAAGTATTCATCACCTAAGTCGCGGAAAAATTTCCGAATCGCCCGGTCGGTTAAAACTGGTGCAGTGGCTAAAAGGTGTAACCGCATATGATAAGCGATTAGTTTTCGTATCATTTGGGCTTCTTTACGGGAAAGGCGTAGGTGCGTTTTCACCATTGCCTCAGCAATCCTTGCTCCCAGATTATCATGACCATAAAAATGGACATCACCGGTCTCGGTCTGAAATTGGGTATGGGGTTTGGCAATGTCGTGTAACAATCCAGCCAATTTTAAAAGGGCACGGCGGTTCGCCACAGCGGAAAAATAGGCAGTAAATTCTTTAGTGAATTTAGAAAAAAAGGACCTCCGTTCAATCAATTCTTCAACTTTTTGATAGGTCTTAAGTGAATGATTAAGTAAATCTTGATTAGCAAAAAGGGCAGCACTTTCCGGAAAGATTTGGTGAAGTAACTTCAAATCGGCAAGGGTCTTGATGTAAGGAAAAGATTTCTTTCCCGCCATTATCCGCATAAGCTCGTAACCGATTCTTTCGGCAGAGACTTTTTTTAAACTTAGACCTTGAGCAAGTTCCATTACTTTATCACTAACTTTAAAATTAAGTTCCGAGGCGAAACGAAATGCCCGTAAGATTCTTAATGGGTCAAGTGATAAGGACTTTTCGGAAACTGGGACAATTACCTTTTTTTCTAAATGTTTCAGTCCGGAGAATAAATCAATGATTTCTCCGACGGTTCCGTCCTTTAAAGGTATGGCTAAGGCATTGATAGTAAAATCGCGCCGTTTAAGGTCATTTTGGATTGTCTTACCTTGAATTCCGGCAAAGTCGAAGAGCAATTTCTTCTGAAAGACAACTCGTGCCTCATCATCTTTTTGGGAAAGGAGGACAAATTTACCTCGAATCTGGCGGGCGAATTCTTTGGCTAAGGCAACGCCAGAACCCTCTACCGCAAAATCAAAATCTAATGGCTGGCGATTAAGATAGATGTCACGAATCGCACCACCAACCAAAAAGACTGTCTTATTCCTGGTTAGTTCAAATAATCGGCTTAGTAGTTTCTCGTGTTTTGCCAGTTCTTGTCGAATCTTTTTCAGCAGAATAAGTTATAATAAATCGGTTAGATAAAAAAGTCAATAGTAATTAATTAAACTCTGCATCGAAAGAACAAAAATGTTGTCTAATTAAAATGAGCTGATGTAAACTGTTGACACAATCTTGATTATTACTTATCATTTTAAAGTGTTAGAAAGGAGGAAAACATATGAAAAGAGTATCGCTTAGATTTATTGGTATCATCATAGCTCCGGCAATAATTGTCGCTTTTCTACTTGGTTTTTTCTTAGCCGGAACAACAATTTGGGGTGAGCGGGTAGCAAATTCGAAATCGGACCCGCAAACTAAAACAATCAAAGCGGTCACGACCCAAACGGCAGAGAATATAGAAGAGAGTCCATTTGCTAAAGTTGCCAGTAAGGTTATTCCAGCAGTTGTAAACATTTCGACGGAAAAGAAGATTACAATCAAGACACCAGGTTTTGAGTTTGAATGGCCCTTTGAGGATTTATTCCGTGATTTTTTTAAGAATTTGCCCCAACCCGAACCATTGCAACGCAAAACCCACACCTTAGGTTCGGGCGTGATTGTTGACCCGCGCGGCTATATTTTGACTAATAATCATGTCATCGGGAGTTACGATAAAATCGTCGTAAAACTTTCCGATAATCGTGAGTTCACCAGTAGTAAAGTGAAGTTGATCGGTCGTGACAAGAAGACCGATCTGGCGGTACTCAAGATTGAAGCCGATGAACCTTTACCCTATGCCGAAATGGGAAATTCCGACGAAATCAAAATTGGTGATTGGGCAATTGCTATTGGTAATCCTTTCGGCTTAGAAGGAACCGTAACCGTTGGTGTCATCAGTGCTAAGGGTCGTTCCGGAATTCCATTGCCGGAAGGACCGAGTTATCAAGATTTCATTCAGACTGATGCCTCAATTAATCCTGGTAATTCGGGCGGACCTTTGGTGAATATTAAGGGCGAAGTAATTGGAATAAATACTGCCATCCGGTCTCCAGTCGGAGCCAATGTCGGAATTGGTTTTGCTACCCCGATTAACTTAGCAAAGCGAATTTTTGAGGAATTAGTCGAAAAAGGGAAAGTTGTCAGAGGTTATTTAGGGGTTGCGCCCCAAGAGGTTACCGAAGATATTAGAGAAGCAATGGGACTGGCCGAGTCGGGTGGCGTTTTGATTCGGGATGTCGTGGCCGGAACACCAGCCGAAAAAGTTGGCTTGAAACCAGGCGATGTGATTACAAAATTTGATGGCAAGAAGATAACTGGGGTTGAACAGTTCCGTCGCATCGTTGCGGAAACGAAACCCGGAACAACGGTGAAAATTGAATTCATTCGGGATAGCGAAAGACGAACGATTGAAGTCAAATTAGCAGAATATCCGGAAGAAGTCGCCGCCACTGAAGTTGAGAAAGCGGAGGAAAAACACTGGCTCGGCATTAAAGTGCGCGATTTAAAACCGAGTGAGCAAAAAGAACTGGGTTTAAAGCAAGGCGTGTTGGTTGAGGAAATTAAAGAAGATAGTCCAGCAGCAGAAGCAGGAATTCAAGAAGGCGATGTGATTATAAAGATAAATCGCGAACCCGTTAACGACACTAAAGACTTTAACCGTATCGCCCGCAGACTGGCTAAATCGCAGAAACCAATCCTTTTCCAATTGAAACGCGAAAAGAGTACTTACTTCATCACCGTGAGACCTGATTGATTAACTTTAAATAATCGCACAAGATAATTTTGTTAACTTGAATGAAGTCTTTTAACCATTTGGTTGACGATAAAACAGTCGTTACCTATCTTAAGGAGGTTGATAAATTTCCATTACTAACACCGGAAGAAGAAATGAAACTGGCAAAAAGAGCCAGAAAAGGTGATGAGGAAGCCCGTAATAAATTGATTACCGCTAACTTGCGGTTAGTGATAAGTATTGCCAAACGCTATATCGGCAGGGGTTTGTCCTTTGCTGATTTAATCAATGAAGGAAACGTCGGTTTGATTGAAGCCGTTAAAAGATTTGATGAACGCCGGGGAGTCCGCTTGTCAACTTATGCTACCTGGACCATTCGCTATCACATTGTTACTGCTCTGGCGAACCGAAGATTAGTCAAATTGCCTTTAAGTGTTCGATTGCTTTCGAAAAAGGTTAAGGACACTTATTTGAAAATTTATAACAAATATAACCGAGAACCAACAATTGATGAGCTGGCGGTTGAACTTAAGGTTAAACCAGAAGATATTGCCCAAGCCTTTTTAATTGAGCCGGCAGAATTTTCATTAAATGAGACAGTTGATGGTGTGCCAATTGCCGGCGGACCCGAACTTGTGGAAAAGACTACTTTACCTTCACCAGAAGAGGTATTCAAAAAGGGTGAATTGAAAAGTGAGCTCCAGAAGGCATTGGCAAGTTTAACCGAACGGGAACGCGAGGTGATTGAAAAATATTTTGGAATAAAAGACGGTATTCCCAAAAGCTTAAGCCAAATTGGGAAAGAATGGGGCGTTTCTCGGGAGATGGTTCGCCAAGTGAAAAAACGGGCGCTGAAGAAATTGAAAGGAAAAATCGAAATCAAAGAATTACAAGAAATCTTTAGTATTGGAACATAATGAAATTAATGAATTTCAACCGATTTCCGTTGCGATTGTTATTTTTTTTATCGCTATTCATCCTGGCTAATCAGCAGTTAGCCTGGGGACAGACGAACGAAATCTGGTTATTACGATTCACCGGACCGATTGGTCCAGTTTCAGCAAAATATATCGTAACTGGAATTGAAAAAGCCCAAAAAGAAAAAGCCCAATGTGTCATCTTAGTTATGGATACCCCGGGCGGTCTGGATGAATCAATGCGCGAAATTGTTAAAGCGATACTTAACGCTTCAACACCAATTGTAAGTTTTGTTTACCCGAGCGGTGCCCGAGCCGCCTCGGCT
>JBDRUX010000096.1:0-8014 GCA_039801565.1 Caldifarciminota bacterium | reverse complement strand
ATAAAGATTTTGTATTGTAAAAGAGAATTGATAAGGCGAACGAGCGTAATTGCATTAATTATTTTTTCAATTGCCATTTTGGTTAATTGTCAAAGTCCGCAAAGTGATTATTTGGCAAAGGTAAACGGTGAGAAGATAACGGTTAGCGATTTTCTTGCCACTCTGCCCAAAAGTTCAGTAAATGATGTCGCTACCCAATGTCAAGAACATTTAACTAAATTAATCAACCGTCGTCTTATCATTCAGAAAGCAAAAGCAATGGGCTTGATGGAACAAGTGGCAAATTCTTTGGAATTGAGTAAGAAGACAATGCTGATTCAAAAACTGATGGAGGAAGAGATAATCAAGAAGGCGAAAGCAACACCAATACAAATCCAACAACTTTATGAAATCTTACCAGAGGTTGTCCATTTAAGACTGATTGTTGTTAATACTGAAGACGCTGCCCAGTTAGTTAAAAGATATTTGCAAGCTGGTGTGCCCTTTGAGTCCTGTGCTTATAAATTCTCTTCTCACCCATCAAGTAAGAGTGGCGGCGATGTCGGTTATGGTAGATTAGCCTTTTTGCCGGAACCAATTCGTTTAGCTGTGACAAATTTGCCATTAGGTAAGGTTAGTTCACCAATTCCAACCGATGAAGGATTTACCTTTGTTCAATTATTGGCAAAACGAACTGAACCGATTGGAAGTCTGGCACAAGAGGAGCCGGCGCTTCGTTCGTTTTTAGAAGAACAGAAAGCAAAAGAACTGCATCGCCGATTCTTTGCCCAACTGAATTCACGACTAACCTATAATTATAAAGCCCTGCGGGTCTTTTTTAAACCAGCCAATGCCATAACCGAAGAAGAAAAGGAACTTTGGGTATGTAAGAAAGATGAAACGTTATTTGTTCGAGTAAAATCGCTTCTACCCATTGCCGAGTCTTTTAATCCAGCAATTGATACCGCGCTGCGTATCTATGCCATAAAAAGAGAAATCGAAGATGACCTGTTATATGAAGAAGCGAAAAAGCGGGGGTTTGATAAAGACCAGAAAATTTTGGCTGAATTGGCAAAAGTCCAAGATGAATTGCTTTATCAAACATTTTACAACAATGAAATCAGTGGAAAGGTATCGGTGAGCGATGAAGCAATTCTTGAGTATTATCGTAAAGAGCAGGCTAATTACCCGACGGGTTGGAACGAATCGGTGAAAAATTTAATCCGGAGTCGCCTTTTAGCCGAAGCCAACCAACAGGTCGAAGCCGAGTTATTGGAAAAATTGAAAAAGGAGGCTAAGATTGAAATAAATCAACCTACCTTTAACCGATTGATTGCAGAAATTAAAAAAGAGAGGAGAACCGATGAAGATTAATAAGAATTTGAGGGGAAACCCCTCAAACTCCCCGTTCTTAAAGAAAAAATCTTTTCGGGTTTCAAAGGGGCTTTGCCCCTTTGATTGGTTTTGTTTAATTTTAGTTATTCTCTTCATTAGTTGCGAAGAGAGTTCCCAATATAAAACAAGCCGACGTTCCCCAGTGGTTGCTCAAGTGGGTAATACAAAATTGACTAAAGCGGAACTTTTAGCCCAATTACCCGAAGAGATAACTGTGACCGAAGAAAATCTACCATATATCCTGGATAAATGGATAAACTCCGAACTACTCTATCAGGAGGCGGTAAGACAAGGAATCACAAAGGATGAGAAATTAAGAATTCAAGCCCAACAACTTGCTAAAGAGTATATGGTCAATGCCTTCTTGAAGAGAGAAGCGCAAAAAATCAAAGTGCCGTCAGAAGATTTGTTGGCTTATTTTAATCAACATAAAGAGGATTTCCTGAGCGAAGTGAAGATTCGACGGATTGTCTTAGGTTCCCGAGCCCTTGCCGAACAGACTTTGGCAGAATTAAAAAATGGCGCTGATTTCGTAAAATTAGCGAAAGAACGTTCCATTGAACCAACTCAGGAAAAAGGCGAGGTTTCGCGTTTCTTTTCCCGCGGGATTACAGGAATATCCGACCCAGGTTTAGAAGAGGCAATCTTTGCTTTAAAACCAGGACAAATTTCGGATGTCTTAGAGACCAGCGAAGGCTATCAAATCATCCAGTTGGTCGAAAAGCGGAAGGTAAAAAAGGATATCGCTTTTAGTGAAGTTGCCGATTATATTGAATCAATCCTTTCGCTAAGAATGAGTCGGATTTATCTTGATAGCATAATCAATGCCTTAAGGCAAAAGGGTAAATTTCAGACTTTTCCTAAGGCTTATTTTTCCAGCAGCAAGTGAAAAGAAATTTAGTTAATCCTAACTGGGCAAAGGCAATTACTTTATTAGTAGTCCTTCTCATTAGTTTTAGTTTATCCGGCAGTGCTGACCGTATTGTAGCGCTTGTCGGCGATGATATTATTCTCAATTCCGAACTCCAAACCGCTTTAGATTTCTTAAAACTACAAGCCGGTGCTGAGTTCAAATTGGATTCGAACCTAATCGAGCAAATCTTAGACCGATTGATTGAAGACCGGTTAATCTTAGAAGAAGCGAAGCGGGAAACCATTACAGTAGCAAAGTCCGAGTTAGAGAATGAAGTGGAATCGAATATCAATGCCTTGATTGGACGATTTCAAGACCGCACCGAATTTGAAAAAGCTTTAGCCGAAGAAGGTTTAACGGAGCGGACCTTACGAGAACGCTATCGAGAAGAGACGAGGAAAAGACTGATCGCCCAAAAGCTTTTAGCGAAAAAGGGACTGACTACTATCTATATTTCGCCTTCCGAAGCTAAAAGGTTTTATCAGGAGAAAAAAGATTCGATTGCCTTTGTCCCGGGTGTTGTTACCTTAGCCCATATCCTTTTTCGAATTATGCCCAGTCCCAGTGTCGAGGTCGAGGCTCAAAAACGGAGTTTAGAGATTTACGACATCCTTTTGCGCGGTGGCGATTTCGATGAAGTTGCCCGTTCTTTTTCTGAAGATGAAAGAACTCGTAAGCGCGGTGGTTATTTGGGTGAATTGAAAAGAGGCGAATTATTTTGGACAGTTGAGTCCACCCTATTTGCCTTAAAACCCGGGGAAATTTCTCCACCGGTCCGCTCGCCAATGGGTTATCAAATCTTTCAAATAGCAAGCCGAACCGAAAATTCGGTAAAAGCGAGTCATATCTTAATAAAAGTTCCGATTCGGCGAGCTGACACTTTAAGAATTCAGAAACTCGCCCAATCGGTAAGAAATAAACTTTTAGCCGGGGCGGATTTTGATTCAATGGCTCGAATCCATTCCGATGACCCCGAGACAAAAAATCAAGGCGGTTTTCTTGGTCAATTCCTAATTAAAGGTCTTACGCCACCATTCAACTCCGTTGTCGAAAAGCTCGAGACCGGTGAAATATCCGAACCAATTCTTTCCGAACACGGCTATCATATCTTAAAGGTTATAGCAAAAGAAGAAGCCAAGACTTTAACTTTCGAAGAATTACAGGATAAGATTAGAAATTATCTCTACCAAGAACGGTTTGCCCAGAAATTGAAAGATTATTTGGAAAGGGTTGCGGCTCGAACCTTTATCGCCAAAAAACTTTAAAGCTACTTTAGCCGGCTTTGAACTTGGAGTCGGATTGGTGTGCCGACAAAGCCAAAATAGTTCCGAATCATCTGACAAACATAGCGCTTATAATTTTCATTGACCAGTTTTGGGTTTCGATTGACTAATTGAAACTCTGGTGGCTTTATCCCAATTTGCTTAAGCGAAACAACTGATTCATCCCTTTTCGTTTTTAATTCGGTCAATACGGTTTCCGCCAATAACTTATCAGCAATTAATTTTGCTCGGGCTTCATTGACTAAACTTACTTGGCGCAAAAGTGATTCAATACCGATTCGCTTGAGGGCTGAAGTCAGAACCAATGGGGCAAAGGCGATAAAACTGAACATCGCAGTGGTGAATTTTTTTAATTCGGTCTGCTCCTTTTTATCCAACAAATCAATTTTGGTGATTGCCAAAACCAATCCTTTACCTTTTTCTAAGACCAAGTTTGCTAACTTTTTATCTTGTTTCGTTGGACCATCTTTGCCATCAATCAAGACTACAGCCACATCACATTCCGCAAGATTACGTTTGGTTCGGGTCAGAGAAAAAAATTCAGTTGGCTGTTCGATTTTGGACTTTTTTCTTAAGCCGGCAGTATCAACAATTGTAAATAATTGGTCTTGAAATTGGAATTGGGCGGTAATAGCATCGCGGGTGGTGCCGGGCTTCTCGTCAACAATTGCTCGGTATTCGCCCAAGATGGCATTAAGTAATGAAGATTTACCAACATTTGGTCTGCCGAGCAGGACCAATTTTATCTCGTCTCGTGTTGCAGCAAGTTTGGTTTGGCTAAAGGCTTCGCTACCGATTTTTGTGGAGGGAAGTTTTTTTACAATGGCTGATAGCAAATCATCAACCCCAATGCCATGTTCAGCAGAAATGCTATATAATTCTTTGCCTAACGCATAAAATTCAGCGACATTTGCTTTTGCCGACTTGGTGTCAATTTTATTCACTGCCACCAAAAAAATTTTTCCACTTTTTCTCAATAGTTTAGCAATCTCATTGTCTAAATTGGTGATACCGGTAGTGCCGTCAACCAAAAAGATTATGGCATCGGCTTGGTTGATGGCGATAGTCACCTGGCGCTCAATCTCTTTGGTCAGGTTATCTTCGCCATAAAGAACCAGACCACCGGTATCAATCAAATTAAATTGGTAGCCATTCCAACTTGCTAACTCATAAATCCGGTCCCGGGTTGTACCTGGTTCCCGCATCGTAATTGCTGTTCGTTTGCCAATGATTCGATTGAAAAGCGTTGACTTACCGACGTTGGGTCTACCGACAATTGCCACCGTTGCCATCGCTCCCAATCTCCTTTCTTTGAAAAAACTTTTGTCCCGACGCTATATTATGTTAAAATACTACAAATATCCTTTTTGTCAAGGCGCATAAAATTCGGCAACTGGCTTGACGCTAAAAGATAAAAAGTTATAATAGACTAATGTTACCGACATCAAACACACAGTTACTTTCGCCGCACAAGTTTCAATGGGGTCTGATGTTGGACAGAGAAAAGGAGGAAAAATGTACGGTATAATACTCTTAGTAATCATTATCCTAATCATCCTCTCTTCAATGATTAGAATTCTGCGCGAATATGAGAGGGGTGTGGTGTTTCGTTTAGGACGATTGATTGGTGTAAAAGGACCGGGTTTGATTATTTTAATCCCATTCATTGACCGGATGGTTAAGGTTAGCACTCGGATTATTACCCTGGATGTGCCACCACAGGATGTTATCACCCGGGATAATATCTCGGTAAAAGTTAATGCGGTGGCTTATTTTCGGCCCTTTGACCCCGCCAAGGCGATTGTTGCGGTTGAGAACTATATCTATGCTACCTCGCAAATCGCTCAGACCACTTTACGCAGTGTGCTTGGCGAATATGAACTTGATGATTTATTAACGAAACGTGAACTTATCAATCACCGTTTGCAAAAGATTATTGACCAACAGACCGACCCTTGGGGTGTGAAGGTCTCGATGGTTGAAATTAAGCATGTTGATATTCCAGATGAAATGCGTCGGGCGATTGCGCGACAAGCCGAAGCCGAAAGGGAACGACGGGCAAAAATAATTCATGCTGATGGCGAATATCAGGCAGCAGAGAAACTTCGTCAGGCAGCAGAAGTTTTGGCTCAGACAACACCAGCAATTCAATTACGCTTCTTACAAACCTTAACCGAAATCGCTACCGAAAAGAACTCAACTATAATCTTCCCCTTGCCGATTGATTTGTTAGCACCGTTCTTGAAAAAGGAGAAATAACGGAATAGACTTTCTGAATGGTAAACTTATTTACAGCACTTTTAATTTTCCTTATCCAAAATACAATTGAAGTGAAAGAAGGGAACGGGATATTTTATCGGGTATTTATTGACCAGAGAAGACTTTGTTTTCAGTATAAACTTGGTAGAAATTGGTCGCAAGCCACAGTGCTTGACACTGGTGATGTTACTTCGCCTTCGATTGCGATTACACCGAAGGATTTGCTTCATATCGTCTGGCAGAAAAATGAAGGAGGAAGGAGTCGGATTTATTATATTACAACGCTTGAAGGCATTACGCCGGATTATATCCGAAGCGGTGGAGGACCTCACTGGTCAGATAAATACCCAATTTCTGAGCCAGAACGGACCGAACCTGCTTCTAATCCTTTTGTTGAGGCACAAGGTGAATGGGTTTATGCGGTCTGGCGCGGTCCGAATGAAGAAGGCAATCCAGATTACGGCGAAATCTGGCAGAGAAAAGGGAAAATTCGACCTGGTCAACTTCCTTACTGGTATAGACCTCAGAATATGAGCCGAACTCTTAATAATGAATCAAACTACCCCACAATGTCAACCGGCACAGCGGTTGTCTGGCAGGAATCGCTACCCGGGAATTATGAAATCTACGCCAATATAATAACCGCTTTCGGTGAACGAATTGTTAATATTTCTAACGATTCTACTAATTCTTTCTTCCCTCATACCAACCTCTTACCCGCACCACCCTGGGTTCGGCCTGAGTGGCGACTCTTTACGGTCTGGACCGAAGAGTCAATCCCGGACACCTTTTACCGAATAAAATTCTCTAATTACTATTTCTCTGGACCACCATATGATACTCTAATTTCTCCCTTTTCGATTTCAGGGGGTGACTCGATTCCTTCGCCTTATTGTTTAGCGAGAGATAGTTTCATTGACTTTGGTGAAATTGCTATTGACTATGCCGACTCCAATCTCTTCTATCGTCTTCCTTACCTTCATCCTCAAAAGTCTTACCTTCTGCAAGCAGTTGTTTATCAAGATACAACCGGAGTCCATCGCGAGAGGTTTTTGTTTGAAGACGGCAGAGGAAAGACGGTTGAATATTATCCGGAAGAGTCTGAAACCTTAGGCGTTATAATTCCAGCCGGGATTTATGACAGCACGATTACCGATATTGAAATAAGGAAACTGCTTGGTGAATATTCAGTTCTTGCCCATTTAAACCTATACGAATTTGAGATGGTTGACAAAGAAGGTGGTGGACCACAGAGTTTATGGACTGATGAGATTTTACCCTACACTTCACTCATTTCGCCTTTTCCTAATCCTTTTTCAAGAATCCAGAGAATAAAATATCAATTAGCCAAAGCGGGCAGAGTTTTAATTAAGGTTTATGACATTTCGGGTAAAGAAATAAGAGTTCTAACGAATGAGACTAAGGAGCCGGGAATCTACACGGACAATTTTGATGGTAAGGATGCAAGAGGCAGAAGGCCTCCGTTTGGAATTTATTTCATACGCTTAAAAACTGCGGATTTTTCTGACACGAAGAAAGTAGTTCTAACGAGATAACTAAAAACAAACGGGGAGGGCGAGATGCCCTCCCAAAAACAATTATGAAAAAGGTCTTTTCTTTCATCCTCATTGTAATTTCATCAGGATTGGCATTAAGGATGAAGAGGGTTGTTTATTTACCCCATGGTTTAGATTATGCTTATATCCTCTGTGCCGATACCGACCATAACGATTCGAACGAGATAATATTTACAACATATCCTCCTACGCGTTGGGAAATTTGGGAGTATAGACCAATTAATCAATACCAGTTGGTTTATGCTGATACCGGTGCTTATCCTTACCCGCCGGGAATAACAACTGGTAACTTTTTACCCTGGGATGTTGGCGATATTGACCAGGATAGTTTCACGGATTTACTCGGGCCAAATTACGAAAGAGCTAATGATTCTACTTACAATGTAGTAACGACTCAAGAAAGTCCTAATTATTCTTCTTACTCTGAATCTTTATCTTGGTGGTATCGATACTCTAATAATGAAGTTCAATCCGCACCTTTTTATTTTCCACCCGACCTTGACTCAGATAATTATAGGGAATTACTCTTCCTAGCCGAAGGCATCGGGGTAACTCATATTTTTGAGAATATCGCAAATAATCAAAATGCATTGGTTTGGAGCCATTTT
>JBDRUX010000095.1:0-8104 GCA_039801565.1 Caldifarciminota bacterium | reverse complement strand
ACAAAGTGCTTAATGAATACAAAGTAACGCTATATGAATTATTGAAAAAGATGCCTACTTTTACTTCTTGGATTAATGTTTTACAACATGCCTATGGTGGTATCGCGAAAAAATTGCAACAAGCCGAGCGAAAATTCTTTTTGAATTTGATTGAGGAATATCGGGACGAGCGAATACCATTGAGTGTTCTGACCAATTTAATTCACTCTTGGGCGATAAGATTTGAGGAAGAATATTTATTAAACCAAACTTTTTTACAACCTTTTCCAACTAGTTTGGTCGAGATTACCGATTCGGGTAAAGGTCGGAATCGGTGAAATTAGGTTATCCTTGTATTAATCGGAGAATCGGTTGCACTGCTAATTCAACTTTCCGACTGGCAAATTATTCCAAAAATAATTTATTGGCAAAGGTTGAAAACAATTTAAATTGTTTAGAAAAAATTCTGGAGTATAACCAAAAAATAATCTTCTTTTCTTTCGTATCAGTTCGGATTTAGTGCCTTTTGCTTCTCACCTAATTATGAAGGTGGATTGGGCAAAACACTTTAAAAAGAAATTCCAACAAATTGGTGATTATATTAAGAAACATAAAATGAGAATTTCGATGCATCCTGACCAATTTGTCTTGCTCAATTCGCCCCAGGAAATTGTGGTAAAACGCAGTATCAGAGAGTTAGAGTATCATTGTCGGGTCTTAGATTTACTTGAGCTTGATACTACGGCAAAAATCCAGATACACATTGGTGGAATTTACAGCGATAAAGAAAAGGCTACTCAGCGATTTATTAAACGATACGAAACTCTGCCCCTTTTGCTAAGGAAAAGACTCGTTATTGAAAATGACCATATTGCTTATTCTTTAAAGGATTGTATTTCAATTCACAAAAAGATTGGTGTGCCGGTGCTTTTTGACACCTTTCATCATCAATGTCTAAATAATGGCGAATCGGTCAAGGAAGCAATAAGATTAGCCCAAAAGACTTGGCAGAAAACCGATGGGCTATTAATGGTTGATTACAGTAGCCAAAAACCCAAGGCAAAAAAGGGAACCCATATTGAACATATTAATATCAAGCATTTTGAACAATTCATTGCAATGACCAAAGGTTTGGACTTCGATTTAATGCTCGAGATAAAAGATAAAGAGCGAAGTGCGCTTCAAGCAATAAAAGTCTTATTAAAATATCGGTTGGTTTAGAATGAAGTCCGCCTGGGGCGGATTGAGTGAAACGCTTGGACTTGACTTTTGACTAATAATGGATAAGGTTTAACCATAAGTTGAAAAGAATTTATCTAACCATCTTATTACTTAACATATTTACTTTTATCCAATTGAGCGGACAAGAAAGTCTCTTAGACACAAGGGGATATGTTGAGGTGAGGAATTTTTTGCGCTTTGCCAATTCGGTTAATTTCGATGGTTATGGTCGGGGTTGGCTTGAGTTTAAAACTAATTATGACTACTATGGAGCGCAAATTGTCTTTGATGGTCTCTTGCCTTTTGACACAACGCGCAATATTGGATTGAACCCCGGTCTTACCATAACGCGCTTGGCGATTTGGTTTGGTCCAGAGAATATTCGGGTTATTGCCGGTAAGCAAAAAATTAGCTGGGGTGTTGCCCGAGTTTTTCGACCATTGGATATTTTTAATCCGACCAATCTCTTTGAACCCGGCTACGAACGATTTGGGATCAACGCAATTCTTCTAAATTTTGCTTTGAGCAATTTGACCAGTACCCGATTCCTGCTTTTACCACAATTTCACTTGAAAAGTTCGGGCTTGGCTTGCCGGTTTGGTTCCAATTTATTAAAAAACGACATTGGTGTGAATGCTTATTATCAATCTGCAAAAAAACATCTGATTTTCGGGACTGATTTAGCTGGTGAACTAATCTTCGGTTATTGGGGGGAGTTGACCTATAATCGCGAAGACACCGCCCAATATTTTAAGGCATCAGTCGGAATTGATTACACCTTTCCCTTATCAATTTATGGGATGGTTGAGTATTTTTATGACCAGAGCGGTGAGGCTAATCCCAAGCATTATGACTGGGAAAGTATGAAGACCCGTGGTACTTTGGCTTGTAATTATCTCTATCTTGCTTTGAGTTCAATGCCCAATCTGATCCTCAGTCCAGCGCTCAACAGCGTATTTAATCTCAATGACCGAGGTTTTATTCTCATCCCTCAGATTACCTATGAACCTTGGGCAAATACGGTATTGAATTTTGGTTTAGCATTTACGATTGGTTCTGCTACCAGTGAATTTAAAAAGAGCACCGGATTTAATGAAATGGTTTTTCTTTGGGCAAAAGTATATTTCTAAAATGGCGAACCGAAAATTAAGGAGGTGAATTTTGGTTGAAGTACGAAATTTACACAAAGATTATAAGGTAGGTAAGGTTTTATTTCCTGCCTTGCGGGGTATTGATTTGCAGATTGAAGATGGGGAGTTTACCGCAATGGTTGGACCATCGGGTTCGGGCAAGACAACATTATTGAATATTATCGGTTGTCTGGATAGCCCAACCAAGGGCGAGGTCTTTTTCGATAGAATAAATACCAATCAACTTTCGTCTAAGGAAAAGGCTCGGCTGCGCCAAGAGAAGATTGGTTTTATCTTTCAGACCTTTAACCTAATTCCAGTTCTTACCGCTTATGAGAATGTCGAATTGCCTTTGCTCCTTTTAAACCTTTCTTCCCCAGAACGAAAAAGACGCATCTTGGCAATGTTAGAAGAAGTCGGGCTCAGTGATTTTATTAACCGACGCCCGAATGAGATGAGTGGTGGGCAACAACAAAGAATTGCGATTGCCCGCGCCTTAGTTAAAAAACCGAATATCGTCCTGGCTGATGAACCAACCGCTAACCTTGACTCTAATACGGCGCGTGATATTTTAGCACTGATGAAGGAATTAAACCAAAGACACAAAACAACTTTTCTCTTTTCAACTCATGATCGGTTAGTTATGGAATATGCGACCCGGGTGATAAATCTGAGAGATGGGAAGGTTGTCGGTGATACCAATACAAATAGAATTTCGAATAAGACCTAACCGTCACCGAAGTAGGTGGATTAGATGCTAATATTTAACCTTGCCTGGCGCAATGTCTTTCGCCATACCCGAAGGAGTATAATAACTGCAATTGCAATTTCGGTTGGACTTTCAGCAATGGTCTTTATGGATACGATGATGAATGGGGTGGATAAAATGGCACAGCAAAATATTATTGATTATGAGACCGGCAACTTGGTAATTTTTGCCAAAGGTTATTATCGCGAGGAAGGATTTTTCCCAATTGATACCATCATCGAAAATCCCCAGTCTTTGATTAACCAATTGAAAACGATTGCTGGAATAAAAGCGATAGTACCGCGGGTTAAATTTCAAAGTCATATCAGTAATGGTATAGATGAAATTTCGGTCTTAGTGATTGGAATTGATAAAGCGGATGAAGCAAAGGTCTTTAAAACACCAAAAGCAGTGGTTAAAGGTTCTTTTTTACAAAATTCGGATGAACTTTTAATTGGTGAATTTTTAGCCCGCGACTTAAACTTAACGATTGGCTCTCCTTTAACGGTTATTGCCCGCAACCGCTATGGAACTTATGATGCCCAAGATTTTATCGTCACCGGTATCATCAATACTGGTCATCCATTATTGGACCGAAATGCAGTTTTGATTCCAATCGAAGCCGCTCAAAACCTTTTAGCAATTGAAAATGGTGTTACAGAATTGGCAATTAAAAGCCAGTCTAATAATTTAACAGAATTAAAAGCGGCAATTAGCCAAAAGCTTGGCGAGGAATATGAAGTTTATACCTGGCGGGAACTCAATGCCAGTATCTTTGAAATCTCGGGAATGAAACGGGCATTTCAATTTTTACTTGCCTTAGTTGTGGTAATTATCGCTGCCGTGGGGATAGTCAATACGATGCTGATGGCGGTTATGGAACGTGTCACGGAAATTGGCACCCTAAAAGCGCTAGGATTTAGTAATGGCAAAATCCTAAAGATGTTCTTATGGGAAGGAACAATCATTGGCGGTTTCGGTAGTCTGATTGGTTCACTTTTCGGTTGGCTTGGTTCTCTTTATCTGGTTATTTATGGTATTGATTTGAGTGGCAGATTTAAGGACATTAATATAGTCTATCCGATAAAGTTCATCATCAAAGGGGAAATCAACTATCCAATGATGCTTTTTATCTTCGTCTTTGGGTTTTGTATCTCAATTTTGGTCACTCTTTTAACGGTTAGAAGGGTAACCCGGCTTGAACCGATTTCTGCCTTGCGTCACCTATGATATCTAAACTCCTAAAATTAGCCTATCGCAACTTTCGGCGTAACACTCGACGCAGTATCATTTCGGGCACAAGTATTGCCATTGCGGTCACTTTAATCATCTTTACTCAAAGTTATATCAAAGGTTTCACTCAAAACATCAGCGATAACATAATAAAATTGCTATCCGGTCATATTAGAATCACCACTAAGGAATACGAACGCCGAGAAAGATTACTCCCCTTATCCGAAGCGATTGACCTTACGCCGGAATTTTACGAGGTATTACAAGCCGAAGCAGTGAAACTTATTGCCCCCCGAATTAAATTCGGCGTTCTTTTAGGTAAAAATGAATTAAGTATTCCAGCCTTGGGTTATGCGATTGATCCCATAATCGAACGGCAAATATCGGGTCTGAATAAAAGAATAATCAATGGCGCTTATCTCGATTCTGCGACTAATGCTACAATTATTGGTAATGAATTAGCAAGGCGACTGAATTTAACGGTCGGCGACACCTTAACGCTTGTCACCCGAACTGCCTACGATTCGCCTACGGGCATAAACCTTGTTGTCCGAGGAATTTTCTCAATTGGTATCGGCGGGATTGACCGCAGTCTATTTTACATTCCACTTTCGGTCGGTCAAAAATTACTGGATTTAAATGAAAAAGCCACCGAAGTCGCTCTGGTCTTAAAAAAGACCGATCAGACAAAGCCGATTTCAGCAAGACTCCGAACCAAGCTCGATTACTCAATCGTCCCTTTTCAATACAACTCTCTTCTTCGCTATATCAACGCCTTTACTATTGTCTATTATCTTATTTACGCAATTATTTTGATTGTTGCTTGTTCAACTATTGCTAATACGATGATTATGGTCGTTTTTGAACGGACTCGTGAGATTGGTATGATGAAGGCGATGGGTTTCAGTAACCGCTCGGTAGTCGGACTACTCTTATTAGAAGCCACAATAATCGGTGTAATTGGTAGTTTTATTGGAACGGTAATCGGTGCTGGAATAAGTTATTGGCTTAAAATCAAAGGGCTTGACTTCAGCAAAATATCGTCCACCGCCTCGACTGACCTGCCATTCGGTCCAATTATCCATTTCCAACCGTCTTTTACTACCTTGATCAGTACCTTTGTTATGGGTATTATCTTTACGGTGCTGGTTGCCTATCTGGCGGTCAGAAGGACTGTCCGATTAGACCCAGCCCAAGCCTTAAAAACGATTTAAAAGGAATAACGGCCTTGATGAGAAAAATAGACAAATGCTGGTTAAAATTAATGCTATTAATCGCAATCGGGTTAGAACCGGTCTTTGGCGACCAAACTGACCAGGCAATTCAAATTATTGAAAAAGTAGACAAAAACAGTGTCGTAAACACCTTAACCTACAAGGGCAAGTTCTTAATTAATATTGCCAGTCAAGCTCGGGAAAAAGAATTTGTCGGTTATACCAAAGGCAAAGACTTCGCTTATATTGAATTTACTGGACCGGCAATGGATAAGGGCAAAAGGTTTTTAAGATTAGGTCAGGAGTTATGGATGTTTTTACCCGAAGTGGAAAAATCGGTTAAAATCGCTGGACATATGCTTCGCCAATCCATAATGGGCAGTGACTTCTCTTACGATGATTTCATTGAGAACCGAAAATTACAGGATATTTATGATATCAAGTTTTTGGGTATTGATACCGCTTTGAATAAGACCTGTTTTAAACTCGAATTGACCGCCAAGGTGCCAGATGTGAATTACTATACCCGAAAAGTCTGGGTTGATACTCTTGCTTATTTGCCGATTCGGGCTGAATATTATGCCAAATCGGACAAATTGATGAAAGAAATAACCATTAGTGATTTCCAAAAGTTTGGCAATCGCAATTTTCCCACCAAAATTAAAATGGTAAACAAACTCCGGCAAAACACTTATACTGAATTGACACTAAAGGATATCAAGATTGATGTTCCAATTCCAACCAAATTCTTCACCAAAGCCTACCTTGAGCGAAAATGATACTCAGTTGTTGGTAATTGGTTGTTCGTTTTTAGACTAAGAACCAACGACTAAAAACTATGAGTTATCTTTTTTAAAATCCCGCTTGAACTCTTAAACAGTTTTAAACCATCTTTTTACTAACCGTAAGAAATGGCGAATTCTGATCAGTGGGGAGTATAAACTAATTTTTTAACTGTTCTTTCCCTTTTATTCGTTTCTAAGATTACATAATATATACCGCCAGCAACCTTACCGCCCTTCTCGTTTTTGCCATTCCAAATTATATTATATGAACCAGGATTTAGGGTCTGGTTAAGAAGAACCTTCGCCAATTTTCCTGAAATGTCATAAATTGAGAGGCGGACTGGTACTTTTCGATTTATTTTAAAATTAATATTTTGATGAAATGAAAAAGGGTTGGGGGTAATAATAAGATATTCTGCAAAAGTAGGGTCAGCGATAATCTTTGATTCACTAATTGCCGAGACATCAAAATCAACATCATCCACAAAGACAAAACCCCCGGGTTGACTGCCGGTAAAACCGTAAGTCCGCAATAAGACATCAACGAATGCTGCTACCGAATCGGGTGGACGATTTGGTGCAGTTGCGGTTAAAGTTAAAAATTGCCAACTCGCAGTATCTTGAGTATAAACTACTCCAGTCGAACCAATTGCGACTGAATCAATATTTCGCCAGGTCAAGACAATACCACCGCTCACTTGGTCATGATTGTCGTAAAACCAAGCTGATAAAGTATAGGAAATATCAGGTGTGACCGGTATCCTTTGTCGGAGTCCCCGGTTATTACCAGTGCTAGCCTGCCGACGAATCAATCGAGCACTAAAAGGTCCAGAATGAATGGTTCCCGACTCTTTAAATACTCCGGCATAAGTCCGATACTCAACCACCCAATTATTCGGTGTACTGTCATCAACCCAAAAATCAAAAGACGGATTTTGTAAAAGATTGGCTAAAGATAGTTCCGAGAAGAAAAGATAACCGAGAAAAATGAGTAGGACCCTTTGGTACATCGCTATTGGGGTAAATTGATTTTCAATATTTCTAATTCGCTTAAAGGTTGCCGATGCCCCTTTTTGCGCCGGTAATTTTCCCGTCGGATAAATTTAAAAACCGTCACCTTCTTACTCTTGATATTCGCTAAAACCTTTGCTTCGACAAAGGCATTCGCAATGGTCGGTTTGCCGATTAGCGTCTGGTCGTCAGTTTTTATAAAAAGGACATTAGGAATTTTAATTATCTCGCCAATATTTGCTTTTATCTTAGGGATTGTTACTTTTTCTCCGGGTTTAGCAATGAATTGGGCCCCGGCAAACTCAACCACTGCATACATTATTCACCTCCTGCAGGTGTTGGAGTAGTTGGTTCAACTGGCGCTGGTTCGGTCGGCGTCTCCGGTAGTCGTTCTTCTATACCGCGTGCTGGTCTTGGGATGCGTGTCCGCGCCCGTTGTGCGGACAAAAGAACCAATGTTAAGGAGGTAAGCATAAAAACAACCGCTAATCCTGAGGTAAGTTTAGCCATAAAAGGTGCTGCCCCACCACCACCAAAGATTGACTCACCACCGCCAAAAACACTTGCCATACCACCCTTTTGGGGTTGCTGAAATAATACGACAATCACCAAAAGGATTGCGACCAATAAATGTAATATTATAAAGACGCTATACATATTAGCAGTTTACCAAAATTTGAACTAAAGTCAACCATAAATTTTTTTATAATTAAATTTATCTCGGATTTCCCAATTCTTTTTAGCACCATCTTCTAAGTTCTCGATACTTAATGCATTTAGCAC
>JBDRUX010000094.1:0-8186 GCA_039801565.1 Caldifarciminota bacterium | reverse complement strand
GAACTTCGCAAATTACGCAGTCAAAATGGGGTTGGTTTGATGGAAACGATTGCGGAAATGAAACGGATACTAAAATCAAATGGCACCAATAATCGAAAAAGACTTTTGGGTTTCGTTTTAGACAATAAGCGTTTGACACGCGGATTATGTTTAAACGAGCCCTGGCGTAATTTTTTTATCCTCAGAACTCCGTTCGTCTTAGCTCAATCCGAAAAAGTTCCTCTGCTGGGAATGTTTTGTTATAAAAAAGCCAACCGAATTGTGATTGATATTGCCGAGGTAAAAAATCCAAAAGCAATCGGCGAACGGCTTCGTCATTTCATTACCCAGCAACCGGAAGATTGGATTTTTTGGGGCCAACGATGCCAAAATTAATTCGGATTAACCAGCGCCGTTTCCTATTCTTATTGTTTTCAATTCTCTTTGCTTGCTTTTGCAAAAAACCAACACCAAAAACTAACCCCGAACCAATACCAAACCAAATTGTTGAAGCGTTCAAATTAACTGAGTCTGTTAGCGGTAAAAAATTTTATCAACTTAAGGCAACTAAGGCTTATCTCTTTGAGTCTTTAAACAAAATTGAAGTGATTGCACCTGAGATTGTATTTTTCGATAGCGACGGCAAAGAATTTTCCATCCTGGTGGCAAAGAGTGGCACGGTTAATAATCAAACTTCGGATTTGATTGCCCGCCAAGAGGTTGTTGTGCGAACTTCTGATAGCACCTATCTCTATACTGACTCTTTGGTTTGGCTTAATAATCGTCAGATTGTGACGACAGACGCCTGGGTTAAAATCAAAAGCCCCCAAGGCGATATTGAAGGACAAGGTTTGATTGCCGACGCTGGTTTAACGAAGATTGAAGTGAAAAGTGCGGTGAAAGGAAAATCGAATTACCAATTTGAAAAATGAAGTTAATTAGTTGGTCCGGTATTGAACGGCTTAAACAATTTGAAGCATTAAAACCAATACCTCCCATCTTAGCCATTGCAATAAATATCTTACTATTGGCAGTAGCCAATGCTGCCGATATTGAAGCCAATAAAATGGAGATTTTAAATACCGAGGAAGGCAGGGTGACGGTACTGAGCAATGGTGTGACGATAATTGACCGTGACACCAAAATTACCGCAAATAGTGCCCGGTTTTGGGAAAGCAAAAATCTGGTTATTTTGGCAGACTCGATTAAAATCGAAAATCCTTCGGCAACGATTCGAAGCGATACTGCCAATTATTACCTTACGGAAAGAAAGACAATTTTGAAAGGTAATGTCCTGGTAGCGCAAGAGTCTTTAGCGATTTTTGCTCCCCAATTGACCGTTGAATACCAAAAAGACCGGGCCTATACCCAAGCCGGTTTTGTGATAGTGGAGAAAACTCATTCGTTAAAAATCACCGGTAAGACTGGCGAATACCTTTTCAATCAAGAAGTAGGAAGGGTTGATTCGCTACCTTATTTGGAATTTACCAAAAATGAGACACTGGCATTAAGTTGTCAAAAACTACTATTCAAGAATAAAGCGAAACTGGCAATTGCGATAGGTAAGGTCAAGGTGCAGAGTAAAGAAGCGATTTTAACTTGTGACAGTTTGATCTACTTTTGGGAACGGGATTCAGGTGTGGCATACCAAAAGCCAATGCTAAAGGAAAAAAATAACGAACTTTCCGGACAAACGATGGTCTTTTTAGCCCAGGATAGCGAACTGAAGCAAATTGAAATTGTAGGCGATGCTTCTGGACAATATTATAACGAAGAAGGCGATAAAGTCGAAATCAGTGGCTCAAACTTAAGCCTTCGCTTTGCTGAAGGAAAGATCTATTCAATTTTGGTTAAAGATGTTAAATATGGTAAACTCTACCGGGGAAAATCGTAAGAACGGACTCAAACTAACCACGGAAGGATTGGTTAAATCTTATGGTGGACGCAAGGTAGTTTCGGAATTATGGTTGGAACTCAACCAATATGAGATTGTTGGACTTTTAGGACCAAATGGTGCGGGTAAGACCACAACCTTTGCAATGATTACTGGATTTATACTGCCCGATAGAGGGAGAATCTTGCTCGGCGACCAAGACATTACCAGCTTACCCATCTATCAACGGGCGCGATTGGGACTGGGTTATTTATCCCAGGAGACTTCCGTATTTCGGAAGTTACGAGTTTGGGAAAATATCGCCGCGGTCTTAGAGTTACTTGGGCTATCAAAGACAGAAATCAAAAATCGAACCGAAGAACTTTTGGTCAAACTGAATATTGCCCATTTAGCCAATCGAAAGGCAAATACCCTTTCTGGTGGCGAACGGCGCAGGGTCGAGTTGGCCCGTGCCTTAGCTACCCGACCGACCTTTTTACTGCTTGACGAACCATTTACTGGTATTGACCCAATCGTGCGGGCAGAGATTCAGGATATTATTAATCGCCTAAAACAAGAAGGACTGGGCATTATGATTACCGACCATAATGTGCGAGAAACCTTAGAGGTCACCGACCGTGCCTATCTTATGTATGATGCCAAAATCTTAATTGCCGGTACATCGGAAGATTTGGTGAATGACCCTGAGGCACGGCGTGTCTATTTAGGCGAAAAATTCCGGATATGAAGCAAGAACTACTCTTAGAACAAAGACTGCTATTAACTCCTCAATTGCTTTTGAATTTAAAACTCTTAACTCTGCCCACCATTGAATTGCAAAATTTGATTCAAAAAGAATTAGAGACCAATCCTGCACTACAAACAACCGAGGAGGAACCAGAAGATGTACCAATCCCACCCGAACGTTATATTTCTCAAGCTCGGACCACACCGAGCGAACCGGAAGATTCATCAGCACCCAATACCGAAGATTGGACAATTGCCGATTTTATTCAAGACGACGGCGTTCATATTCCTACTGAATCCGAAGCGATGGAATTTGACCCCTTAGAAACTTATGCAACCGCCCCAGTCAGTTTGGCTGAGGTAATTCTACCCAAATTGCGTAGTCTTCTTACTGATACTGAATTACCGGTAGCCGAATATATTATTGAAAACTTAGACGAAGATGGCTTCTTACAAGTTGAGAAAGAAGAGATAATGAATACATTCAAGATTTCTTTCGCCAAACTCAATCGGATTCTTCAGACTTTGCAGTATATTGAACCGGGCGGACTGGCAACTAAAAATACCCAGGAGGCACTTTTAGTCCAATTAGAACTTTTAGGTTATGACCGAAATAGTTTGGAGTATCGAATTGTCGAGAAGTATTATAAGCCAATGTGTAAAAAACAGTATACGCTGATTGCTCGAAGTTGTAATGTTAGTGAAAAGAATGTTCGGGATGCGATTCTTAATATTGCCCAATTAGAGCCTAAACCAGCCAGGCGCTTTACCCAAAGTAATCCAGTTTATGTCGCTCCTGATTTTAAGGTGGAGTGGCAAGAGGACAAGTTGGTGGCAGTGATGATTGATGACATATTGCCGCAATTGCGTCTGGCACGTCGGTATCGAGAGATTATACTGAATCCGAAATCATTTCCTAAAGAAGAAGTAAGTTTTGCCCGCGCTAAATTAAAGAGTGCCTTGATGCTAATAAAAGGCATCGAATCGAGGAAACGCACCTTAAAACGGGTGATGGATTATATTCTTAAAGAGCAGCAGGATTTTTTCCAAAGGGGACAAGAATTTTTGAAACCAATTTCAATTCAAAACACCGGTAAAGCCTTAGGAATTCACCCTTCTACGATTTCCCGTGCCATTCAAGGCAAATACGTGGAAACGCCCTTCGGTATCTTTCCGATGCGATTCTTTTTTGTCTCAGGTACCGGTGATGTGGCACGGCATAGTTTAAAAGATAAAATTAGGCAGATTATCGAGAATGAGGATAAAGAAACTCCCTATAGTGATGACGAAATCGCCATGCTATTGAATAAGCAGGGAATCAAGATTTCCCGGCGGACTGTTGCCAAGTACCGTGATGAGTTAAAAATTCCAGGTTGTTCAGAACGGCGACGGATTTAGTTGCGAAGTGAAATTATGAGGTGAAACTGATTGAACGACTTGAACCATTAAAACTAAAATTTGGGTTTCACCAATTCAAAAATATTGCGATTGGATAAGTTATGTCACAACCAAGATCCAATAGTCTATCCAAGGTTACGAGACGAACTACGAAGACAATTTTGCGTAATGAGAAAAGATTCTGGATTGTCTAAGATAAAATGCATATTGTAATTGGGACCGCTGGACATATTGACCACGGCAAAAGTCTTTTAACCAAAGCCCTTACCGGTACCGACCCAGACCGCTTAAAAGAAGAAAAAGAACGCGGGATGACTACTGATTTGGGCTTTGCTTTTTTTGGTGACAATGCCACGATTATTGATGTGCCGGGACATGAAAAGTTTGTCCGTCATATGTTAGCCGGTGCCAGCACAATTGATTTAGTGCTACTGGTGATTGCCGCTGATGATGGTATTATGCCCCAGACGATTGAACACTTTGAAATTACAAAACTTTTAGGAATAAAAAAGGGGATTATTGTTATCACCAAAAAGGATTTGGTTGACGAAGAGTGGCTCGAATTGATTAAATTGGATATCAAAAAATTGGTAAAAGGGAGCTTTTTGCAAGACGCACCAATACTGGCAGTATCAGCATTGACTGGCGAAGGGATACCTGAGTTAAAAAATTTGTTGCAGGAATCCATAAAGAATCTTGAATCGAAGCCTGACCGCGGTGTCTTTCGTATGCCGATTGACCGGTGTTTTACCATTAAGGGTTTTGGCACAATTGTTGCCGGCACTATCCTTTCGGGCAGCGTTAAGTTAGGTGATGAGGTCTGTTTATTACCACAAAATAAAGTAGCGCGGGTGCGAGGCATTCAAATCCATAATCAAAGCGTTAATGTGGCAACAATTGGGGCAAGAGCCGGAATTAATTTAATTGGCATCGAAAAAGAAGAAATTATGCGGGGCAATGTCTTGGCAGCAGTGGGCTATTATAAGCCAACGCTTTTCATCAATGCCTCGCTTTATCTTCTGCCATCAGCGGGCGAATCTCTGAAGAATATGACCCGGGTTCGACTCCATTTGGGCACCGCCGAAATTATGGCAAGGGTATCGTTATTAGATAAAAAAGAGTTGGCACCACAAGAAGAAGGTTTGGTTCAGTTAAGATTGGAGACACCCACGGTTTGTGATTGGAATGACCGTTTTGTGATTCGCCGATACTCGCCAGCACGAACTATTGGTGGTGGAGTCGTTTTAGAAGCTAATCCCGATAAAGCACGCCGATTCGATAATGCACTCTTAGAACGGTTGAGTATTATTCGCAGTGGTGACCAAATAAATATGATGGAACAGTATTTGTTAAAGGCTAATTTCGTTGCCAAGCCAATTGAAACCATTGCCAAAGAAACCGCACTGACAGCTGAAGAAGCCCAAGCCATTTTGAAAAAATTGATTGATACCGGAAAGGTAAAGTCATTTAACTACGAAGGTAAAAAGTTATTTGTTCACAATAGTTATTATGTCCGAATCGGTGATATGATAATGGAAAAATTAAAAGAGTTTCATTCTAATAATCCTTTACGACTTGATTTACGGAAAGCCGAACTTTTAGCAAAATTGGACCCGGTGCCGGCACAACCGGGGGGCACTGCTCTATTTAATGAACGGCTTGCGGAGTTGATTTCAAGCGGACAAATCGTTAGCAAGGATGATAAGCTCCGTTTAGCCACCCACACTATAAAATTTTCCGCATCCGACCAACCAATTGTTGATAAGATTGAACGAATTTACTTAGAGAGTAAATTCACTACCCCAACGATTGATGAGCTTAAAAAAAGGTTAGAGATTGAATCAACCCGAGTTGAAAGATTAACCAAAGCACTGTTAGACATTGGGAAATTGGTCGAAGTAGGGGAGGGTATCATATTACACCATTCCAATATTGAGCAAGCCCAAGAAAAACTAAATCAATTCTTTTCGACAAAATCGGAATTGACTGTTTCCGAATTCCGTCAGATGCTCGGCACCAGTCGAAAATATGCGGTACCTTTACTTAATTATTTTGACCGCAAAGGAGTGACGCAACGGCGCGGGGAAATAAGATTGAAAAGAAGTAAGTAAGAAAGGAGTGAAATAATGATAATCTTAATAAACATTCTTTTCAGTCTATTAATTTTCAATGAGAACCAAATTGTTCAAGAGTTTAAGATGGTTCAAACATCAGAACCGATTGAGCCGGAAAAACGATTAATTTTTCCTTGGGTAGCGTTAGCCGAATCATCCCATAGCTATGATGTTCGGCACTACCGCCTCGACATCCAATTACCAATGAACTCTGGAGTAATGACCGCCCAGGCCCGAATTCTATTAACCAGTCGCATTGCCCTTTTAGAAACCCTTTCGTTCCATTTTGTGAATTTAGTCTGCGATTCAGTTAAGCAGAATGGTTCAAGGCTTAATTTTAACACACCACCGGGTTATTTGACTATGACTTTAAACCCACCTTTGGTACAAAATGACTCGGCAGCCATTGACATTTATTATCATCGTTTGGCGATTGCAAATCGGGGACTTTACTTTTATGCCCGGGGCGGCAATACTCGCCATAACATCGTCTATACTGTTACCGAGCCTAATGACTCGCGTTATTGGTTTCCTTGTTTTGATGAACCTTGGGACAAAGCGGAACAGGGTTGTCAAATCAATATCACCGTTCCCGATTCTTTTACCGCTTGTGCTAATGGTAAATTAGATAGCATTGCGACAAATACTGTTAATCGTACTAAGACTTATTATTGGACGCACCGTTATCCGATTTCAACCTACCTCATCTGCTTTGCGGCATCCCGGTATGCGACTTTTAGCCACTGGTTTCATTATGATAATGACTCAATGGAAGTAAAGTACTTCATTTGGCCTGAGGACTCTATAGCCGCCACCAATTCATTTGCTAATATGGTAGATATGATTCAATTTTTCTCCGAGCCAAACCGCTATGGTTTATATCCATTCATCGCTGACAAATACGGAATGGTGGCAGTTTATCCATTCCAATGGGGTGGAATGGAACACCAGACAATGACCACAATCCATCGCTCTTGGGTATTGAACGGTTCAGAGTCCGGGATTAGTCATGAGTTGGCTCATCAGTGGTGGGGTGATATGGTTACTTGCCAAGACTGGCGAAACATATGGCTGAATGAAGGCTTTGCCACTTATTCTGATGCCTTATATCACGAATATCGCAATGGCCATGCTTCTTTCATTGATTTAATGAACAGCCGAGCCGAAGATTATTTTCATGAAGATGAGACTGAGCGATTTCCTATCTATGATCCGCCGCCATCCAACCTTTTTGCCTGGGGAACAATCTATTGCAAAGGTTCTTGGATTTTGCATATGCTTCGATACTTAGAAGGTGACACCACCGCAACACCTGGTATTTTCTTTCAAACATTACGGACTTATGGCGACTCTTTTCGCTTTAGCACCGCTAATACTGAAGATTATAAGAGAATCAATGAGCGGATGACCGGTCTTGACTTGACCAATTTCTTTGCCGAGTGGGTTTATCAAGCCGGTTATCCTAATTATCGGGTTGGTTGGTATTGCCAACCGGTTAATGATAATTGGCAATTAGTCCTTAACATCATACAGAACAATGGTAATAATGCGCCATCGGTTTTTCACATCCCAGTTCAAATCTTAGTTCATTTGAATAGCCGTGATACTCTGTTAACTTTACCGATTGATACCAGTCCGCAACGAAATACCTTTCAATTCAATGAACCGGTCAATTCGATTGAATTTGACCCGAATGTTTGGCTTTTGAAAAAGGTGCAGGTGGTACAAGGTATTGAGGAGATTGCCCAAATCGATCAGCCACTTGGAGTAAAGGTTTTTCCTAATCCATTCCGTAACCGAGTATATTTTCAACTTGCTGGTAATGGGCTAAATCGAATCGAAATCTACAATGTCTTAGGTGATATTGTGAAATCTTTCGACTTATGCCGATATTCCAACAAATCTTCGCACCAGCTGGTTTGGAATGGAAACGACACAGCGGGTCGTAGACTTCCGGCGGTCCTCTGGTTCATGCCGGTCACGTTTACATCGTCACCAAGCCCGGCGTGGTGTACTGCCTGGATCTGGTCACCGGCGAGGAGCGTTACTCCGAGCGGCTCGACAATCCCTGTTGG
>JBDRUX010000093.1:0-8591 GCA_039801565.1 Caldifarciminota bacterium | reverse complement strand
TGACTAATCATATCAGTTATATTACTGAAGATGGTTCGTTTGGGAAAATCGGTTTAGTAACCGATTTACTAACTACGCTGCCCACCAATCCGTTGGTATTTACTTGCGGTCCAATTGCGATGCTAAAGGCATTGCAAAAAACACTTACGCCGATTACAGTTTATGGATTTTTAGAAAAAAGGCTGGGTTGTGGCACCGGTCTCTGCTTTGGTTGTGCTGTAAAAAAAAGAGCCGGCGGCTACTTGCGAGTATGTAAAGACGGCCCAGTGCTAAACCTTAACGAAATCGAGATTTAAACGGTGATGGATAGAAAATCTAAGAAAAGAGCGAAAAGTAAAGAGAAGGTTTCGCTATCTGCAACCGATGCCAAGCAGTTGGCGATGCGCGATGTTGTGTCGAACCGTTCCGAAACTTTGGATATGACCATTCGAATAAAAAATATCACTTTTGCTAATCCGGTGCTTTTAGCTTCTGGCACCTATGGTTTGGGCAAAGATTTTGTGACGGTGATCAATAAGGTTGGTGGATTTATCACTAAGGGCATCACGCTCTTACCACGCACCGGCAATCCACCACCCCGAATCTATGAATTACCTGGGGCAATTCTTAATTCAATTGGTTTAGAAAATCCTGGCGCCCATGCATTTCGGACAAACATAATGCCTCGGCTTCGTTTCCTCTGTCCTTTGATTATCAACATTGCTGGTTTTTCAATTGATGAGTTTTCAACCCTGGTTAAAATTCTTGATTGTGAGCGGGTAGCCGGTTTTGAAATTAATGTCTCCTGCCCAAATGTTAAAACTGGGGGGACAATTTTTGGTCAAGACCCGAAACAAACTGCCCAAATTGTCAAAGCGGTCCGACGGGCAACTAAAAAATTGGTAATAACAAAACTGACCGCTAACTTTATTAACCCGGCCATTACAGCTAAAGCAGCCGAAGACGAAGGTAGCGATGCCGTTTCCTTGATTAACACGCTCTATGGTTTAGCAATTGATATTGAAAACAATCAATATTTCTTAGGTGGCAAAGTTGGTGGATTATCCGGACCGGCTTTGAAACCTTTTGCTCTTTATTGTATCGAACGCGTGCGAGAAAGTACGGTGATTCCAATAATCGGATGTGGTGGAATTACTAATGCAACCGATATTGTCGAATTTATCTTGGCTGGCGCCAGCTTAGTGCAAATTGGTAGTATTAATCTGATTAACCCATTTGCTGCTTTGACAATCTTGGACGATTTGCAAGAGTATATGAAAGCAAAAAAAATCGAAACAATCCGAACCTTAATCGGTAGAATAAGGAGTAGCGATGACACAACTCATCTTAGCAGTTAATGTTGATGCCTTGCCAAAGGCGAAAAGATTATATCGGCGCACGCAAGGCTGGATTGATGTCTATAAAGTTGGTGTCGACCTTTTTGTTCGCACCGGACCCCGTGCCATAAAACTCTTTACCGACCTCGAAGCCCGAGTATTTTTAGACCTAAAATTCAACGATATTCCATCGGTGGTAGCACAGGCAGCACTGGCGGCAACTAAAATGGGGGTTGATATGTTCACAATCCATACCACCGGTGGTGTCCAGATGATGCGCGAAACCGTTCAAACCGTGCATGAGTTCTGTGACAGAAAACGACTTAAGAAGCGCCCTTTAATTCTCGGCGTTACGGTTTTGACCAGTTTAGATGAAAAATCTTTGGCTGTCGTCACCGGTCATAAAAAGCCAATCCCAATTCAAGACCGAGTGGTGGAATTAGCTTTACTGGCCAAAAAGGTTGGTCTGGATGGGGTGGTTGCTTCGGCTCACGAAGTGGCAGAAATTAAAAAAGTCTGCGGTAAGGATTTTATCGTCGTCTGCCCAGGAATCCGTCTGCCCGAAGAACCGGCGGTTTCTAAGATTAGTGACCAGTTAAGGGTTATGACACCGGCTGAGGCGGCAAAACGCGGAGCCGACTATATCGTGTTGGGCCGACCAATTATTGAAGCCCTTGACCCGGTAAGTGTATTAGAAGAAATTAAACGAGAAATCGAAATGAAGAAAGAAAAGAGTTAAAAATCGTTATTACTTTTTGTTCAACTCTTTCTGTTTTCGCTTTAGCGCTAATTCGAGTTGGTGAATCTCTTTTATATAATTTTTAACCTTCTCGTTTTGTGTTAATTCGAAATCTTCTGCCTTGCGGTAATGGTGATAAACCCAACCGCCTAATTCTGCCAGTTTCTTTTCGATGCGCCGCTTTAGATTTAAAATTTCCACCTTTAGTTTACCTTTGCGAGTTAAATCTTCGGCTTCTTTGAGGGCAACTTTGGTTGCGTCACTCAGCCAATTTTTTACATCGTCCCATAAACTTTTCATACTATCTCCTTTTACCTAATTTAAGCTTAAATTGCTATAATGTCAACCACAATATTACTATTTAATTATTGATTCTGTGAAGATTTTAGTTTTGAAGATTCTAACGGTATTTCTTTTAACTATAATTTTAATTATTGCTTGGTTAACACCTGCCAGTTCGGAAATTCCTTTAGCCAATTTGGTAAATCGTTATCTCATTGGTTGTGCGGGAATAAATTTAAAAGATAAAGAAACAAAAAAATCTAATACAAGATTATTTAAACGACTTTGAGCAAAAGAAAAGTTCTTTAAGGCCGCTACCGAAACTTTTCCATTGGATGCAAAATTACGCGCTGGAAAAATTATTACCCTATTCTGTTGGCTGTCTTATTTATGCATCGAGTCCAATCGAAAGGCCCAAAATAGTCCTTACGGTTAATTTCCGAATTAATCAGTACCTTTTGCAAGTTTTGGGCTTGCCGATTATTTACTTTAGTTCTAAGTATTTTAGAAAAGATTTTTCGACCCATTCAATTGCAATTGGGCAGAAAAAATTGGCAGCTTATCGCTTAGCTAATTATTGGATTATGTTTTATCGCAACCTTTGCTTAATATCTGATACCTCGGTTGCACTCCAATATCCTTTTTCTGACACTACGAAGGCTTTTCCGCCAAATTTTTTAACAACGCTTTCACTAATTGATACCAGTAGTAACTGTTGGTTAATTTTCGATAATCGTCACAAGACGGTAAAGTCGACAGAAAAGTATTTTAACCAAGAAGGGTTTGGGTCAACGAATGAATTAGAAATAGAATACTTTCCAATGCTAATCGACCGGTATAAAATTTATGTTGATTCAGTGGCGATGACCGGAATCGAAACTAAGATTGTTGATGCTAACCGAATAATTGGAAGATGGTTGATTATTATGAACAGTCCGCCTTCTGCTCGTAAATTTGCTTTTGTGATTGATTGTTTACACCAAATGATAAGTCTCAGACTCGAAGGAGTGGGTTTAAACTATACTGTGAAAAGAATCATTGATAAAAATCAAATTGTCAGTGAATTTGAAATTAAGGGAATTAGGAAATTGTTTCAAAGTAATATTTTTAATTTTAAACTTAGTGCCGATCGCGATTCGATTTCTAATTGATAATTTATTTTTTGAGTTAAGGTTTCCTGTTCTTTGAATTTATACATGTGGCTTGAGACATAAGCGTCAGCGATGGAAAAGACCCAAACCGCAGCATCCCACCACAAGAGATTATTGCGCTGGTCACGATGCTGAAGATAGGTGTTTGTATCGTTGATAGTTAAGGCATTCCGGGCGCGAAGATGTTCCCGGGCTACCAGAAAACTTAAGGTTCCCCAAGTGGTAGTTATTATCGCGCCTTTTAGATAATTTTCCGTATAAAATTGACCGGTACCAGGTAAGATAGTTGATAATAACATTGCTCTGCCCGGGGATTTATAATATTTATCTTTAACTCGGAACTTGGTTGTTTCGGCTGGGGTTACAGTGTCTTTATTCGGAAATGCATTGGGTGCTTTTGGCTGGCTAAAACCGAGATTGAGAGTCAATGGCAAGAGGCTTAAAAAAAACGCTGGTGTCAGGAATAGGCTTTTCACAATAGATTTACCGCGCTTATTTCATTGTTTAACCACTATCTCAATCCGGCGATTCTTTTTTCTACCTTCTTCGGTGGTATCATTAGTTAGGGGTCTGGTAGGGCCGTAGCCTAAAGCAACTAACCGCTCTGGACTAATTCCAAGTTTTGCTAAATACTTTAAAACGATTAGGGCAGAGCCGGTAGAAAGTTCCCAATTCGTCGGATATTTATAGCGAAGGGAAGGATGGACTGGTGAGTTATCAGTATACCCACCAATTTGAATCTCACCGGCTAAGGCATTAAGTTCGGGAATTATCGCCTTAAGGGTGCTTTCTCCTTTTGGTGATAAATTGAGATTGGCTGGACTGCTGAAAAGTTCGTCGTAAGTGAAAGTGGATTTATAAACGAATGGCTTTTGAATTTGTTTCAGTTCTTGGATTTGATTTTGCCACATTATATTCTCATCGGTTTGTTTTATCAGTTCCGCCACCGTGGGCAAATATTTAAAATTATAAAAGAGGACAAAGATTCCAATAAAAATTAAGGCAATCAGCCATCCCAAGTATTTCATCACTGCCTCCTAACTTTTAAATCGTTTTGTATAACTCTTTTAGCCGATTGAGTCGTTCGGTGAAACTATTTTTTCTTTCTTTTTCTTTTTCCACTATCGCCGGTTTAGCATTTTGCAAGAAATTTTTATCCGCCAAACGGTCATTAATGCGGGTAAGCTCTTGTTTAATTTCTTCAATCTCTTGACCAATTCGCCTTCTCTCTTTTTCAATGTCAATAATACCAACTAATGGCACATACACCTCTAAGCCGTTTAATATTGAAACTGAGGAATGCTCAGGCGGATGTGGTGCTAGGTTAAGACTGGAAACTTTTGCTAATTCAAAAATTAGATTCTTTTGGGTGAAGATAAATTCTTGTAAAATTTTATCCGGGCAATTTATTAATAGCGGAACTTTTTGCGTTATCTCTACCCGCATCTCGGTACGGATATTACGAACCGCAACAATTATATCTTTTAACCGTTCTACTTTGGTAAAATCCCTCTCGTCGGTCAGAATCGGTTTAGGCAGCGATTCTAACATAATACTCGATTGGGAGAATTGAAAAGTTTGCCATAACTCTTCGGTGATAAATGGCATTATTGGATGGAGCAGTCTTAAAAATCCTGAAAAAATTTCCTTTAGTGTAAAAATTGCTTTCGGGTCTTTGGCTTTCATACGCGGTTTGATAAATTCTAAATACCAATCACAAAAATCATGCCAGAAGAAACGATAGAGCGAACTGGCAACATAAGAAAAATTGAACTTGGCTAAGTTTTCTTGAATTAAATCAATAAGCTGATTATATTTGACTAAAATCCAATAGTCAATTGGGTCTAAAACCGATGATTGAGTTTCCGACTGCGATTTTCCGCTATTCTTTAGGTAAGGTAATACTAATCGGGCTGCATTCCAGATTTTATTAGCAAAGTTACGACCGATCTCAAATTTCTGTTCCCGCAAACGATAACTTTGCGATTGACTTTCCAAGTAAGTTAAAGTGTACCGCAAGGCATCAGCACTATATTTCTCAATTATCTCCAATGGGTCAACACCAATTCCCTTGGACCGACTCATCCGTTCGCCTTGTTCGTTAAGGATAATCGAATGGATATAGACTTGGCGGAATGGGATGTCGCCAACAAATTCTAATCCTGAGAAAATCATTCGGGCAACCCAGAGAAAGATTATCTCCGGGGCGGTCGAAAGAACATCGGTTGGATAAAATTTCTTTAAGTCGTCGGTCTGGTCGGGCCAACCCAATGTCGAAAAGGGCCAAAGCGCCGAAGAAAACCAGGTATCAAGGATATCTTCGTCCTGACGGATATTGGTACTTTGACAGCGACGACAGGATTTCGGGTCGGTTCGGGTTACCATAACCTCTTGACAATCATTGCAATAAAAGACTGGGATCCGATGTCCCCACCAAAGTTGGCGCGAAATGCACCAATCTTTAACATTATACATCCAATCTAAATAGACCTTGGTCCACCGTTCGGGTATAAATTGAATCTTTCCCTCTTCGACAACTTTTATCGCTGGTTGGGCTAAATCTTTCATCTTCAAAAACCACTGCAAAGAAACTAATGGCTCAACTATCGTATCGCACCGTTCACAATGGGTGATACTGATACGATACGGTTCAATCTTTTCCAAAAGTCCTTGGGCTTTTAGGTCTTCAATCACCGCTTTTCGGCAGTCTTCCCTGGTCAAACCTTGATATTGCTTTGGTACCTTATCGGTCATCCGGCCATCTTCATTTATCACCTTGACCATTTCTAATTTTTTCCGAGTTGCAATCTCAAAGTCAACCGGGTCATGGGCTGGAGTCACTTTTACGGCTCCGGTTCCAAAGTTCTTATCAACCAAATCAATGGCAACGATTGGGATAAGTCGATTAACTAATGGCAAGACAACCATCTTACCAATGCAAGCCTTATACCGTTCATCATCAGGATGGACTGCGACTGCGGTATCGCCTAACATCGTCTCGGGTCGAGTGGTGGCAACCGTTATCGCTCTCTTATCACCACAAGGTTCGGTCAGAGGATACTTAATATACCAAAGGTTACCATCGGCTTCTTTGTGTTTAACCTCTAAATCAGAGATGGCGGTCTTACATCTTGGACAAAAGTTAACAATGTAGGACCCACGATAAATTAAACCCTTTTCATAATAACGAACAAAAGCCTCCCGGACTGCTCGAGAGAGCATCTCATCCATTGTAAAACGGAGCCGGCTCCAATCACAAGCACAGCCCAATCTTTTTAATTGTTCAACAATTCGGTTGCCAAATTTATTTTTCCAATCCCAGGCGTACCTTAAAAATTCTTCGCGGCCTAAATCGAAACGGGTTTTACCTTCCTTCGCCAATGCCTTTTCAATCTGGACGTGGGTGCCAATGCTCGCATGGTCAGTTCCGGGTAACCATAAGACTTCGTAGCCTTGCATCTTTTTCCAGCGAATTAGAATATCCTGGAGTGTGTTATTTAAGGCGTGGCCGGTATGGAGCGAACCAGTGATATTGGGCGGCGGGATTACAATACAAAAGCTGGGTTTGGATGACTTCGCATCAGCACGGAAAAAGCCATTGTCTTCCCAAAATTTATACCATTTCGTCTCAACCGGTTTTGGGTCATACCGTTTAGATAATTCCATAGGGTTGCATTATAAATCGTAATTACGATTTGTCAATGGTTCATTGCAGATGTTTTCAAGATTGATAACCAGTCTAATTTGGAAGTTGGGAATACTCTATAATCAATGATTACAATTTTCGTTAAGTAAGTACGGGAGCTAAAATATATTGAGCCCACAATTTTTTAAAAAACTGAAACCGACAAAACACTGACGCCCAAAGTCGCCGCAAGTTCTTCGAGCACAATTCTTTCAATGAATAATCTTTTCATCTAATCGCCTCGTTGCAAGAGTCTTTTTCGAAAATAACCGTTCTTGACTAAGTTTCATACTTTTCCCATAAGTTTATTATGCTCATTTAAATTTCCACGACAATGGGGACACTACCCGAAGGATTGTATTGTTCTTTTATGACCGAATAGTGGAGTTTGTGAGTTAAACTTTAAAGAGTGCGCCGAAAAAGTTTAGAATTTATAAACGATAGCCAATCCGATTTTTTCTTGACTTGGGACAAGTCCAATCTTTTTGCCGATATTGCGGTCCGGGGTGAATAAGGCACAGTCAAGGAAACTGACTAAACGATTGATTAAGATAGCGCCCATAACCAAGCCGGCTTGGTGTAAAGTCACCCGAGCCGACCTTCGTTTATAAAAATAGGTGAAGCGAGCCGAATCAGACTCCCAGTCCCAAGCCGAATCGCCAAAATAACCATATTTTGCTAAATATTCTTTTTGGGCTTCGACGCTATCTGGATAACGATATCGCGCTTCTCGCATCACAACGCTATTATATTCTTCAGCGTTGTCATAACTTTCTAAGATCCGATAATAATCACTTTTCTGGTCCAGATTAGCACCAGCTGATTTCGCCGCAAATAATCTGGCATCATGTTCTTTAGAATTGCCGTACCAAGATAAACCAAAATAGGTAAGCCAGATTGCACCATCCAACCAGAGAAAGATTTCTCCTTTGGTCTTATCACCCAATAACCATTCACCAGTCCCAGGTATTAAAGCCGATGCAATCATCGCCTTTTGTGTTTTCGAGATAGTTATACTAAAACCAAGTCCAAATATTAAGGTTAAGGTAATCAATGTTCTCATTTTTTCTCCTATGTCAAATAGTTTCAAAATAGGTGATTAGTGTTCTCAATTTTCCCCCTTATCTTAAAATTATCTTTTGCGACAAAGTTTTGCTCTTTATTTTCAATGTGATAAAATAGATGCCTTTCGCCAAATCGCTCAAATCTATAGTAACCTCTCCCATATGAGAAATTTTAAATTTAGAATTTTGAATTTCGAAATTAGAAATAGTGTTGATTATCTTGCCGCTAACATCGTATATTTGAATTTTGAATTTTGAATTTAGAATTTTGAATTTAAGATTGAGGTGACCATTGCTGGGGTTGGGGAAGATGTTAAAAGGAAGTGGTGAATCGGGTCGTCTCAAGTTAGACCC
>JBDRUX010000092.1:0-8619 GCA_039801565.1 Caldifarciminota bacterium | reverse complement strand
TCGAAAGCGAAAGAAGAGATTGATTGGGAACGATTAAAGAATCAGATTAAAAAGAGAGTAGCAACTCTTCTAACCAAAAATCAAATAGGGGAGAGGGAAGTTAATTCCTATCAGAATTCGCCTTAGAATATTTTGATTTCTTAGCCAAACTGAATAAACCAGGAATGAAGATGGTGACCGAAAAGTATCAAAGAGCCGGCTTACAATTTCACCTGCTTTTTAAGATAAAGAAAATAATCAATTCGGTACTGCGAGGTGAGATTAAAAGATTAGAGTCCAAAAAGCCATTGCCAACTGAAAAACAAGCCAAGATGGCGATTGGGTTTACTAAGTATCGGATAAAGATTGAAGAGATTGAGACAGCAGTTCATAAGACCTTATGCGAATTAGGGGTTCAGCCACCTTGGTTTGCTCTGTATAAGGATTTTGCTCGGGAATATTATAAGACCTTGAAACGCTACTATGGCAAATCAGATTTAAGCCCACGACTTGGTGAAATTGTGAAAAAATGGGTGAAAGAGGGCTTGAAAGAAGAAATCTTAGTAAAAGTCCGTGAAGTAATTGAGAAGATTAGTGAGGGTATTTAATTATGTCTCCTTATTATGAATGGGATGCGAAAAAAGATAAGTTTGTCCGATGTCCAAAACCACCAAAGAAGAATTTTAAAGTTCGTTTGCGATTAGCCAATAATCGTGATAAAAAACTCCTTTTAGATTTTGAAAGAGAATGCGTGAGGACCGAACCTGAAGTATTCATTGATGAATTGAAATATTACCAAGAAAGGCTGCGGTTAATTCCCAAGGTTAACTTTAGCCAAAAGAAGAACTTTAAAGTTGTAATTGCTTTAATCAACCAGAAGATTGTTGGTCAACTGGTAATGTCCTGGTATTTTTGCTATGAGACAAATTCTAAGGTTGGTGTTATCACTGGACTTTGGGTGTTAAAACCATATCGAATGGCTGGGATTGGTAGGAAGTTAATTGCTTTCGCCAAGAAAGAGTTTAAGAAATGGGGAGTTAAAAGAATAACCTTAGTGGTCGGAATATCCAATCTTGCCGCAAAAGAGTTTTATAAAAAGTGCGGATTTAAGATTAGAAGAATTGACGAGGCAATCCATGAAAATGGCAATTGAGAAGAATCTTGGCTATTCTTTTAATAATAAGGATTTATTGAATCGGGCTTTAACCCGAAAGGCTTTTGCCCTGGAACAAAGACAGAAAAATCAGGCTTGTCAAGACCAAGAAGTTTTTCGGGTATTGGGTGATGCAGTATTGAAAGCGATATTGGTTGATTTGTTAATAAAAGCGGGTTGTAAAACCAGAGAAGAGATAACGAATCGGAAAAAAGACTTAGAAAGAGAAGAGGCGTTGGCAAAGATTGGCCAAAAACTATCCATCGGACCTTTTATTAAATTGGGTATCGGGGAAAGGAAACAACAGGCGGATAAAGAACCAAAAGTTTTAGCCGAAACCTTAGAAGCGTTAATTGGTGCAATCTATCTTGATGCCGGCTATGATAAAACAAAAGATGTGATTGCAAAATGGTTTGCCGATTTGATATAAACCAGTGAAGGCATTAAATGAATTGATTAAGAAAATAAGAAGTTGCCAATGCTGTGCTGATTTGCCCAAGGAAAGTTATCCGGTCTTGGCGGGTAGATTGGGAAATAAGATAATGGTCATTGGTCAGGCTCCTGGTAAACAAGAATTGAAATATAATAAGCCATTCGTTGGTCCAGCCGGTAGAAGACTCTTTCAATGGTTAAATCTCGTAGATATCAAAGAAGAGGAATTCCGAAAATTGGCTTATTTTACCCAAATGATGAAGTGTTATCCAGGTGCAGGGAATAGGGGAGACCTGAAACCAAAACCGAAGCAAATCAGTAACTGCGCTTCTTATTTAGAAGAAGAATTTAGAATTTTAAGACCAAGAATTGTCATTCCAGTTGGTAAATTAGCAATTGAGAAGTTATTGGGTAAGGTTAAATTAGAAACGGTGGTTGGTAAAAAATTTATTAGAACCGTTTTTAGTATTAAAACAATTATAATTCCCCTGCCCCATCCTTCTGGTGCCAGCCCTTGGAGTTTTAAGAAAGAGAATCAAGAGCGAATCGTTAAAGCAGTAAAAATTTTAAAATCTTTTTATGCGTCCTTGAAACGGAAAAAAGGTCAGTAACCCCAACGCCTTTTACGGATTTTCCAAACCTCTTCGTAATGTAAGGTTAAATTCAATCGGCAGATATTTTCGGTTAAGGTGCTCCCTTTCCGATTGATTAATTCTAAGGCAAATTCCAATGAACCAAATTTCGGAATCGGTATGCCACTACCTAAGGTAATTGCCTGTTCATTGATGAGTTTATTGGTATGGTCAACAAAATACCAATCGTAATACCGATAGCCGAAACGAATTGGATGTTTATCATCGAGATTATAGATGAAACCAATTGAGTATTTGTTACTATTTTGGAAAATAGGACTGCGATTTTGGTTAATTTTTATATTTTTGCTCTGACGATGAAAATAATCGAGAATGATGGCAAATTTTGGTAGCGGGCTAAATGATAAGCCCAATCCAATTCTTGGCGGTAATTCCAATTTTAAACCCATAGCCGAATCAATAAGAACCCCGTGCGACAACACCCGATTGTCAATATAGATTGGCAAATTTTTCTCATACAGAATACCAAGATTGAAATTTTTAATACTGGCACCAAAACCAAATTTTAAATTATCGCCACGATAATTGGTCGTTACGGTGTCAGTGGTAATTGTGAATGACGGTAGCGCCTGAAAGAACCAAAGTTCCTGGAAATTACCAAAATAGCGACCGTATTCAAAACCAATCGCAAAATGTTTATAAAACGATTTGGCGAGGCTGATACCGGCACAATAGATGCCACCGTAGCCAACAATTTGACGCTGATAACCAGGATGGTTAATGGTATCAGAATAGACATTGAAATTCTGATTGTACTTTTCGGTTAGTCCAATACCAAAACTGAAGTCAAATGGTAAAACGAAGATACCTTTAAGATAATTGGGTCGAGCATCGGTAATAAAGCGATGATATTTAAATTGATTACCTAAAACACCACTACCAATTATGCCGGCTTGAAAAACTGTCTTCTCTTTTTCTATTGGCAAACTTGGATTTTGATAAGAAAGGACGACCGCGCTGCCCAATGCTGTCATCGTCGCATCGGTATTTATGACCTCCTCACCCAGACCCCGCATCGAAAAAAAAGACTGACTTAGTAGCAGACTAAAGGCAAGGCAGATAAAAAGCAGGTATCTTAAAAGCATTTTTAAAATTTTCCCTTGGGGGGTAAAATATAGCCAAATTTTAATCGGGGGTAATTACTCGCATCGGTCTTGAGTTCGATGCGGAAAATATCGGAATACTCCGGTTGGCCATTCAAGACAAAACCAAAATTGGAATCACGATGCATAGACCAAAATTGGACCAAATCTTTAAGATTAATTTTGATTAGGGTGTCGACATTAGTAATTCGGGCTTTTGCTGAAAGATTAGGATAGAATTTTGGTGTCAAACCTTCCTGATAAGGTGCTAAGAGCCGATGGACACCAATCTCTACAGTGTCAGTTAAAAAAAACGATTTATTGGGATAAAGAATTAATTGGGCATCGGTGATGGTCGCGGTATCCGGTAAAGTATCAATAGCAAATTTCAGATAGGTGTGATAGGCATACCCAGCACCAATCCATAAGTTATTTCTTTCTTTCCTCAAATTATTAGTATCAATGATTGAGGCATCGGCTGAGGCGATAAAGGTTCGTTCTTTCTTGGGATACTTATAAATAATCTTTGGGTCATTGCTAGTCTCACAGGAATAAAGAATAGCGAAACCTGTATCCTGAGGGAGCAAAATTATTCCATTGCCGTGAACTAAACTGTCAATATAACTTAACATAATAATTGTACTATCGGTACCAATCGAACCCTGCCCAATTATAGTATTTGAGTAATCCGCCCCAGGATTGAGCCAGTAACTTAAAGAATCATTGCGTAGCCAGGTGACACCATTTTCTTGCCAGGCTTGTTGGACAATATGAACCGTAAAAGGAAGATTTTTGTGCCGGCGGGTTTTTAGAACCAATCTCACTGAAACAAGTGAATCAAGCGCCGAATCCGCTAAAGGAAACATCAAAAGCACTCTTGCTTCGTATTCTTGATTTTTGCCCAAGATTAAATTGGAACTAATACCGTTACGGACATATTTTTCATAACAAGCAGAGGCATTGGGCATCAATTCAAAGTTAACCGGTTCGGTTAGATTCCGGTCCAATTCATCAAAACCAACTGGTGAACGGTTACAGGCTAAAGTCATCAACACTACCCAATAGATGAGGTTCTTTAGTTTTGAATTTTGAATTTTGAATTTTGAATTAACCAGTTTCATTATTTTTGACAAGATTAGAAAATTTTTCCTGGATATGAGAGACGATTTGTTCCTGCGAGTAGAAGACCGCAGTATTTATGGCATTTTTTATCGCTTTTGGCCGGGAGCGGCCATGGGCACAGACAACCGTGCCCATAACACCTAAAAGCATTGCGCCGCCTTGTTCTTCATAATCCATTCGACTGATGAATTCATTTAGCACCGGTTTTGAGAGCCAGCGGCGCATTCGATATTTTGTTTCCGAAGCTAAATATTCTTTTAAAGTTTCTTGAATGATTTCCACCATCCCTTCACCAAATTTTAGCATCACATTACCAACGAAACCGTCGCAAACGATGACATCAGCCGAACCTTTAAAGACATCGTTTGCCTCTAAATTGCCCATAAAATTTAGTCCGCTTTTAGCTAAGAGTTTGAAAGCGGATTGAGTTAGTTCATTCCCCTTTTGCGGTTCTTTACCAATATTTAAAAGCCCGACTGTTGGATTGGCTTTTTTTAAAATATGGCTGGCAACAATTGAACCCATTACCGCGAACTGGAGAAGATTGATCGGCTTTGGGTCAACATTGGCTCCAACATCTAAAACCAATGCTGTACCTCGCAGAGTTGGAAAAAAAGTCGCCAAGGTCGGACGATAGACACCAGGGATATTTTGTAGGATGGATAAGGCAAAAGCCATAACCGCGCCGGTATTGCCAGCGCTAACGAAACCAGCAACCTTGCCATTTTTCAATAATTCAATCCCTTTGGCAATCGAGGAATTTCTTTTATTGCGCAGGGCATCAGCTGGTGATTCGTGCATTGTGACAATATCGGATGTAGCAAGGATTTCGACCCGGTCCGGGAATTTTTCGTTGGCACCGCGTAATAACTCATCACGACCAACTAATACAATCTCAAGATTTTGATTTTCTTCTAAGGCTAAGTACATCCCTTCTAATTCCGCGGCTGGTGCATTATCGCTGCCCATCGCATCAAGCGCAATTCTCATTTTTTACTTTTTCTCTTTTTCAATTACAATTACTTCTTTACCGGCATAGTAGCCACAATTCAGACATACCCGATGGGGCAACTTGGGTTCGTGACAATGCGGACACTCAATAATATTAGGAACGGACAATTTCCAATGTGTCCGCCGCTTTCGACTTCTTGATTTCGAATGTCTTCGTTTCGGTACTGGCATTTTTCCTCCTAACTATATTATTTATTATTCACTTTTTCAAAATAGTTATCAAGCATTTTACTGATTAACTATGAAAAGTCAAGTTTGCGGTTTGCATTAAATAACCATTCTTCTTTTAATTTTCTTATATCAGCCACATCAATTATAGGCAAATCCTTTGCAATTTCCAACATTCTTACTTATCAATTTAAATTCCTAACTTTTTCAAAGAATAACCGTAAAAAATTATAGTTGACTTTGGGTAATAAAAATCTAAAATGAAATTCAGTGCAACGAGAAATTAAGCTTGCCATTAGACTCTTGGGGACTTTTATTCTGGTTTTGCCAATTTATGCCATTTTTGAAGACCTTGAATCGGGCACAAGGGCCGAAGGTATTGCTGGTGCCTATACCGCAATTGCTGACGATGCCCTGGCAATTCATTTCAATCCAGCCGGACTCGCTCAAATCGAAAATCTACAGATTTATACCTTTTTCAAATCACTCTTTAGCGGAGTGGATGACCGTCTTCATACAATGGCTTTAGACTTAACCTATCCCAATAAAAGATGGGGTTCATTGGGAATTTCAATCTACGAATCCGGGGTAACAAAATTTTCCCAAAGGTCTTTGACTTTTGCGCATGGTTTCTATTTGGCCCGTGATTTGGCATTTGGTTATAGTTTATCTGGTTATAATCTCGCAATCGAAAACTTCGGTCAGGGTTACACCTTTGGGATTGATGTTGGTTGCTTAGCCAAAATTTATAAGCGGTGGCGGTTAGGTTTTTTTGCTCATAACCTAAATATGCCAACGATGGGCAAAGAAGATAAAAGTTATCTGCCGCGTTTGTTGAATTTTGGCATCGCCTATTCACCAATCGCGGGAATTAATTCCTGCTTAGATATTTCAAAAGAGTTAGGTAAAGACTTCCGAATTATGGCTGGTCAAGAACTCGAGATAATTCCCAAGACATCTTTACTCGGTTTGACCTTGAGAACCGGAGTATCAACCGAACCCGTAAGATTTGCCTTTGGTTGTGGAATCGGTTTAAGGTCACTCAATATTGATTACGCCCTTTTTACCCATTCGGAATTGCCCCTTACCCATAATATTGGAATTAACCTCTTATTTTAGGGATGTCTTTTGTTAAATTTTCCCAATCCAGCGACGGAATCTTTAATAAACCGAAAGTTTAAATGTTCCGATTATTCAATCGGGTCGATTTGATTTTTGTCTTGATGATAATTAACATTGGGTTTTTGCAGGAAACACCTTTCTCAATCGAGCGGCAACTGGATATCAATAATGCCAACTTAGCTGATATTCGAAACCTACCAATTGATTCCACGGTCGCGGATAAGATTTATCAATACCTTTTGACCTATGGACGATTTAATAGTATTTATGATTTACGAAAGATTAAAGAACTGAGCCCAGAAGATTTCGAACTAATTAAACCTTTAATCTATATCTCAAAACCCCAATATACCAGAATTAGTTCGCGCTATGTTCATACGATTCAAAAGTCCTTAACGGAAGAAGACCGACCAACCTATGCGGCAGTTGAAGAATGGCAGGATTTAGCCATCTCACCAATTAATATCAATAAGGCATCGGTTGATGATTTAGTGCAATTAGAAAATGTGAGTTTGATTGATGCGATTGCGGTGATGGAACATTTAAGAATCCGAAAAGAGATTAAGAGCCTACGAGAATTACGCAACGATGTGGTTGGACTATCCGACTATGGTTATCGGAATATGCGCAGTTTTATCACTTTTGGTGACCAACCCGAGGTAAAATTTTCAGGTAACTACCGAATCAATTATGACTGGAGCGATGATTTAAGTAATGAAGACCGTCTTGCTTCTTTGGTTCAGGCAAAAGAGGAGTTAAATAATAAAGCTGAATTTCTAAAAGCTGGTTTTAGCGAATCGGATTTAGAATATTTCTATAACCGGCTTTATAAAGAATACGAGCATTTTCTCACTTTAAAAAATCAATCTAACTTATATAACCGCCTGCGGTGTCGAGTTGGCAACAATACCAGATTCGGTATTTGGACCAATAAAAATTTCAGCCAAACCAATCCAATCAATCAAGTCAAAGGGTTTTTTAGCCTATACGATGTTAATCCCTTTAAAAAGATATTCTTTGGTGACTATCGGGTAGCAATTGGGCAGGGACTTTTATTAGATAACTCCAACGAATTGGTGTTGCGAACTCATACCCGAGCCCAAGGTGTCTTTAATGACCTAACCACTAATGATTTCTTTACTTTTCGAGGCGTTGCCACCCAGCTTCAACTCTATAATCGTTTGAATTCAATCCTTTTCTACTCTCGTAACTATCGGGATGGCATTTTAAACCCTGACCGAACAATTAATTATTTTATTGTTACCGAACAAAGATTACCGACCAACTATAAAAATTTCGCCGAAGAAAATTATGGCGGTACGATCAAATTTGACTTATCAAAAATTGGTTTATTGCCTTTTGGAACCTATATCGCCATTAATGGTTTAGTCTGTAATTATGATAAAGAATTCTTTCCAAATCCAATTTATCTTGAATTACCGGGTGATGATGACTACCTTAATGACCCGAATTATACCCAACTCAGCAAAGGTCGCCAAAGGGTCTTTGGCGGATTCGATTTTCGGACCGCAATCAATAACGTTTCTTTAGAAGGCGAATTGGCTAAACAGAAAAATGGTGGCAAGGCTTATCTGATTAAGACCCGTGCTCAATATAATTATCTTTATGTGACGACTTTATTCCGGCACTATGATTTGAATTACGACAACCCCTATAATCGTGGTTTTGCCGAAGAGACGCGTTTTGCCAATACCCTCCTAGAAAGGGATTACCGCTTGATTGACCCAACTTTTAGCGCTTTGATTGATTTTCCAATGCCGAAAGCCGAACAAGGAATTTTCACGGAAATGCGCTATCAGATTTCTCGTCAGATAACTTTCACTCGGGTCTATCTTGATGTCTGGCGCAACTTAGCCTGGGGACTTAACAATTACCG
>JBDRUX010000091.1:0-8649 GCA_039801565.1 Caldifarciminota bacterium | reverse complement strand
TAATACATTAGATAAACACTGTCTTTAAACACAATTGCTGGGTCTTTGACATAACGACTTTCTAAACCATTGGTCGTATCCAATTGCAACCGATAACCCGAATCAACTGTCCAGTTCCTGCCGTCTGGTGAATAAATGGAACGAATTCCAGCCCGATTTGGATTATTACTAAAGATATAAAAACGATATCCGCCTTGGGGCAATCGGATACCATTTGCCATCATACAACTATCAGCAAAAAAGTTCGCCTGACGAATGAAATTAAGGCCATCAACCGAGTAGGCATGCCAGTTCTCACCAGGTGGTGCACCACCGGCAAAATAGCGCAGAGTATCAAAGGGGTCTTGCCCCTTTGAATCCCCAAAAGAAAGATTTCTTAAAACCGGGGAGTTTGAGGGGTAGCCCCTCAAACCATCAGTCCAAAGTAAAGATGGGTCAAGAACCGGACTGCCCGGTATCTCAAAACGAACACCGGGTTCTAAAGTAAAATTGATTCCATTTAACGAAATTGCTGAATAGGTCTCGGGTCGCATATCATTGATTGGGTCACCGGTAAAATAGAGCCGAAAGGTATCATTTCTAACAATTACATCTGGGTCACAGGGACGTCCTGGCCAGGTGTCGGTGCCGGGAATCCGAATTTGGTGAAATTCCCAATTGCTTATCCCATCAGCTGAGATTCCAACCATAATCCCATCAGTGTAAGGGGTCCAAAGTCCTTGAAAATAGGCATAGACCCGACCATCTGGTCCAATCACGGCATCTGGCACATCACCTGAGTCATTAAAAACTACATTTAATCTTTGATCTTTGCCAGTTAAGACCATCCAATGAACGGGCGATTAAAATCCGATGCTGTAATGGTTGGGCTTTCAATAACCCCACGAATAATAGACAATTTAATATAATAAACTTTCTCTTCATTTTATTAATACTTTTGGCTAACCTTTATCTCAATTCCCCGTTCCTTCAATCCCTTTTTAATCCGACCGCATAATATCTTATTCATTCCCAAATACTCCGGTGGAATGATGCCATAACCTGGATAATCTTTGATAAGTTGAGTAATGACCGAGCAGGTATAACCGGTCATTCTTGCCATTGCGGTAATCTTATTTTTTTCATCATAATAATCAATACAGCGATATTTTCTAAATCTTTCTCTTCTCTTTCCCTTTACGGGTGAAGGATAAACCTCGACTATTAGAATTGCCATATCCTTTTTACTGCCTTTGGCGAGCTTTTCTTGTAAAACGCTTAAGAAAATTTCTTTTGGTCTAAAATAATATTTTGCAATCTTAAATGGTTTTTCGGAAAAGAAACCGCGGTCAATCATCGCTCGAACAAGCGCCGCATGACCTGGATAACGAATTGTCTTCTCTTCAATCCACCGCACATCTTGAAAAGTTCTTAAGAGTGTCCTTAAGCCATCAGTATAAAAGCATTCTAACCGACCAATCCTTTTCAATTCAAATTCTTCAATATCACTTAACGCCTTAACTTTCACTGTCCGAAAATTCTTCCGAATTCGGGCTGGTCTAAGATATTCTTCAATCAAATCCGTAACCGACCAAGTGATTCGGTAATTAAATGGTGGGACTGGCTTCTGCGGTATTCCGCCGGCTAAGATTCTTATCGTATCAATCGGTTTAAGTTTTGCATAAGCCTCACCGACCAAGATATTACTCAAGCCTGGGGCAAAACCGGCATCCGGCACAATCTTAATTTTTTTTCTTTTCGCACTCTTATCGAGCCGGAACGGGTCTTCGGGAAGATATGATATATCAACCATATCAACCCCGGCAGCAATTGCACACTTCATTGAATAGAATCCTAATGTCGAAGGTAAAGCTCCCACCACAATATCAAATTTTTTTAAGAGTTTAATCAATTCGGATTGGTTAGCGACATCAAATCGCTTGGTTTTGATGTTGGGGAATTTTTTCAGTGGCTCAAGGTTTTTAGGGTTAAAATCGAGCCCGGTAACTTGATGGCCAGTTTTTGCCAAATCCTTAGCAATCACGCTTCCTTGCATCCCACAACCTAAAACAATGATATTCATAAGTTCTTAAATATATAAATTAAAGCAAATAAAATCAAGAAAAATCAGACACTCATTTTAATAAATAAAGTGAAACTTAAAAGTAAATACCCGATTTTGAAAATCAGCCTGGCTTGACATAGCAAGTTAAATAATTAAGATAAATTAATGGAAAAGAAACCAATTATTGAAAAGACGATTCAGATTTTAGACCGCTATTCGAAACTTTATAAAGAAATCTCGAAAGGACGTTTTGATAATTACGGCGCCTATATGGCAGGTGGCCATTTTCGGGATGAGGATGAACTTACCAAACCAAAACTTGCTATTGATTTCTTAGAAGAGATTCTCAAATTCCCTAAAGATGAATACATCCCAGAACAACCCGGAAGAACCGGAATTCCAGATTTTTTACCGCGTGACCAACGGGTTCATCCTTTTTTCTTAGAACTGAAAGGAACCGACACTGCAGACTTGGCAACCCATTATTCGCAAATTAATCAATATCTCAAACCACCATTGCGCTGGGGCATAATAACTAATATGAGGGACTTGCTTGTCTACGCTCCTGATTCGCCAATCCCGGTTCCTGACTATTCATTTAGTTTCCTTCAACTCTATAAGGACTATAAGGCGCACAAAGATAAAATTTTCGATTTTCCCAATACTAAACGATTTTTGAACTTTGTTACTCATTTTTCATACCGGCAGTTATCAAGACAAGAGAAAATTGAATACATAAAGAAAGCGCCGCCTTGGACTCAACTCGAAACCCTTGACCCTGATGAGTTAATCAAATCTATTCGCACCGTGGTTGGTTATTTAGTGGCGGATGCCAGGACCCATAAAACTAAAATAGCCGAATACTTCTTCCGCTATGATACAAAGCCGAAAGAGGCGATTGCCATAGAGATTGAGACAATTGCCTGCGAACTCGACCGAAAGCGCACTCCCCAACCAGTTGACGCAAAATCTTTAGACCGCTATGCCCAGGCTAAACCAAATACCGTAGAATATCAAGCCTTTGATGTCTATCTTGCCCGAGTGGCTTACTTCACTATGACCAGAATCCTTTTAGCCCGAATTTGGGAAGATATTGGTTTTATTGAACAGACACTATATGACGGTGGTTTTGAAAAATGGTATGAGATTCGCAATCGTCAAATCCAAAGGGTATTAAAAGAAGCATTCAACTTGGCTGGGGAGAAATATTCTTGGCTCTATCATGTTCCCAACAACTACGACTGGTTTACACCCGCCGAAGATACTTTGATTGATGTTCTTTATGAATTTTCCAAATTTAATTTAGGCAAACTCAATACCGATGTCTTAGGCACCGTCTATGAAGAGTATGTGGATAGGGTAGATAGAAAGAATAAAGGCCAATACTATACACCAAGGGAAATCGTCAAACTAATCTGGGATAGAGTGGGATTCAACAATGACGAAGCTTTCTTTCGCTACGAAAATGGCAAAAGGCGTCCAAAATTAATCTTTGACCCGGCTACCGGCTCCGGTGGCTTTTTAGTCGAGGCGGCAAGAAGAATTCGAGAAGAGGCACGCTATAATGATAAAGACTTTGATGACCTTACCGAGATTATGCTGGCAATTGTTGATGGCTTGCAAGGCGGCGAGATTAATCTTTTCGCCCATTATATCACGGAAGTGAACCTTTTAATCCAACTCACGCCAATTATTAAAAAATCCTTGATGCTCACCAACATCTTTATAAACCACCCCAGTTTACGCTTTCGGTTATTCCTTGTGATTCGTTAGGTTTATATCTCCCTTTTCGCCCCCAACTTGTTAATAACGCTGAGGTGAGAGACCAAAAACGGGATTTAGCCCTTGAGATTCTCGATATTCGGAAACGCGAGATTTATCTTCGCATCCGAAACTGCCAAGAATATGATTACTGTTGTGCCAATCCACCTTATATTGGTGAAAAAGGGCATAAAGAGTTATTCCGGTCAACCTTAGACCGATTTCCTTTCTGGCACGAGTTTTATCAAGGCAAGATGGACTATCTCTACTTTTTTGTTATTTTAGGACTCTCGAAATTAAGAGACGGCGGTAAATTAGGATTTATTACGACCTCCTATTGGCCCACCGCGGATGGGGCTAGTAAGTTAAGGAAATATATTTTAGATAATGCCTTAATTAAAGAAATCATAGATTTTGGCGAAACCAAGATTTTTGAAGGTGCGCCGGGTCAGCATAATATGGTTTTCATCTTAGAAAAATGTCCAAGTTATAATGTCGCCAAGACGATGGTCGAGACGCCGATTTCGGAAAATATTGCCAAGAAAGAGAAAAATCAGATTAAGATTGTAAAAGTAAAAAGACTGCCAATCAGTAAAGGTATTAAACCGCTAAAAGGACTTATTGACCATATCGAAAAGCACATTGATAAAAAAGAATACTCGGATGATTATATTGATGTCTTTTATAGTCCAGTCAAACAAGGAGAATTGACCGAAGGGGCGTGGAGTTCGCTTCTAATGCAGACGGATGTTGATAAGGTATTCTCAAAAGCTAATTTTGTATTACTTAAAAAGGTCTTAGAGACCAGACAAGGTATAGTGCCTGGCGTTGATAGAGTTACAAAACAGAACATAAAGTCAATTTCATCAGATAAGATTGCGAAATATAATATTAATCCAGGTGACGGTGTTTTCGTTCTTACCAAAGATGAAATTAACCGGCTATTTTTAACAAAAGCTGAAGCTGAATTCTTCATCCCTTCATATCACAATTCACACATCGTATCGTATATCGTTGATGTCCCGGTGGAAAAATTAGACTATATTCTTTATATAGACCAAGAGCTAAACCTTGATAATTATCCAAACATCAAAAACCATTTAGAGAAATTTAAAGAAATCTTGAAGAGTCGAATTGACCGATATGAGGAAAGAGGATATAAAGAAACTTACCCCTGGTATCGTCTCAACAGACCCAGAGATAAAAGGGCACTCTCATCCGAAAAAATAGTTGTGTCAAATTGGGGTACAACTTGGCAACCATTTGCCCTTCAATCTGGCGATTTTTTTGAAAAACGAGATATTACATTCTTTACTAAAAAGAAAGAAACAAAAGAAGAACTGCGTTATTTTCTGGGAATCTTAAATAGTCAATTGATTAAATGGTGGATGATACAAAAGGCAAGACAACTTGGTTATATGAGGCAATCTTTGCAGGAACAAATTCCCATTCGCCGCATTGACTTTTCAAATAAGGACGAAGTAAAAATTCATAATACTTTAGTTCAAAAAGTTGATACAATAATTGAGATTAAGAAAAAACTGGCAGAATATAACAAATTCTTTAAGACCCGATTGACCCGCTTAGAAGACCCAAAAGATATTCCTGAACCCAATCCCTTTGCCATTACCAAAAGCTTGCCGGCTTCTGACTTACGAATCCTTCGCACTCACCCCAAAGTCCAAATTGATGAAAAAGATACCGAAGATTTCTATTTAACAAAAGTTGGTGCAATAAAGGGCACAACTATTTTTGACCAATCATCCGAAGAAGCTCAATACTCAATAAAACTTATCGGTAAAAACAAAAAAGCAGTTACAATTACTGCTCCTAAAGAAATAATTTATTATCTCAAAGAAATCTTAAAAGATTATATCGGCAAATCTTTAGATGAAATCAAAGAGATTCCTTTAGCCAAAGAATTAGCCACCTATGAAGCGAAGCGAGACGAAATTCTAAAAGAAACAAAGAAATTACTGGCAAAAGTTCAAGCCCTTCAATCCGAAATTGATGAAATTGTTTACGAACTTTATGGTATCACTCAAGCCGAACGGAAAATCATCGAAAAAGAACTCCATTCCCGATAAATTTTGTGTAACTTTCTTTAGGTAGCCAGCCTACGGGTCAGCTTCCGAAGTAGCCTACGGGGTAGCTCCCTAACCTGCTTCCCAAGTTGTTTATTTATAACTCATCTGGAGTTTTAGTAAAAAATTGAAAGAAGGAATTGATAATGCGAAATTTTATAAAGTTATCCGGAACGGATGCGATGAGCAAGATAAAGAAGTTACAAAAGGAGTTTATTTTTATCGTCTCGAAGCTGGCGAATTTTCAGCCACGAAGAAGATGGTGAAGATGCCGTGATTGGTCTCGTTTCACTCAACCTAGGCTACGCATTTTGTGTCCATTGACCGTAAACTGTTAAAAAAATAAAGACGGGGAGAAATCCCCGCCCGTTTATTTTGAAAAATGATTGACTTTTCACTCTTTTTTTATTATCATTAATTATGAAACAGAAGTTATCCCCTTATCGTAATATCAATGCTTTTATCCGTAAGGGCGAGAGGTATTATGTTGCAGAATGTGTTGAAATTGGAGTGGTCACCCAAGGTAAAACGGTTGATGAAACTATCGCTAATCTTAGAGAAGCAGTGGCACTACATTTAGAAAACGAAGACCTTGCTGAATTGGGACTAGCCCCCAATCCTTCTTTAATAATTACGATGGAATTAGAACCAATTCTAAGTGACGTCTAAACTAAAAAGACTTAAAGGTCCAGAGGTAATTAAGGTTCTAAAAGAGTTTGAATTTGAGGTTCATTCCCAAAGAGGCAGTCATATTAAGTTACGACGCACAGGCTCAACCGGTGAAAAGCAGACTTTAACAATCGTGACCCACAAAGAACTCGATGTCGGTACTCTCCACGCTATATTTCGGCAAGCATGCCGATATATCCCGGAAGCTAAATTACGAAAATATTTCTATACCGAATAAAGACCCAATACTCGTTTCTCAATCTCGACTTCTCAAGGGCTCTTATTTCTATTGTCTCGAAACTGGTGAACCTGTCACAATCAAGGAAACGGTGAAGCGATGAAATCAAAGCGTGATTCATGTCCGTTGACCGTAAACCGCAAAAATAACAAAAGCGGAGAGGAATCTGCGTCCTTATTGTTATTATTCAAATTTAACTTGAATTGTTAAGCTTTGGTTCCGCTTTGTCGGGTAGTGATAAAATGAAGACACCTTGAAGGAAGTCGAATCGTTGACATAATAAAATTCTTTGTATAATATTTACCAATGAATAAAAATGAGATATTTGAAAAAATTACAAAACTACTCAAAGAACGGGGAGCAAAGAGAATAGCCATCTTCGGTTCTTATGTAAGAGGCGAGGAAAAACCCGGTAGCGATATTGATATTATTGCGGAATTTTCTCAAACCAAAAGCCTTTTAGAACTGGTGAGAATTGAAAGAGAGTTGTCAGAAGTTTTAGGCATAAAAGTTGATTTGCTCACCGAAAAATCAATCAGTCCTTATCTGATTGATATAATTAGAAATGAAATGGAGGTAATTTACGGCGGAAAAGGATAATTCCATATATTTGAAACACATCCTAACTGCGATTGCCAGAATCGAAGAATATACCAGAGGGATGAGATGCGAAACTTTTATGGCTAATAATCTTGTCCAGGACGCAGTAATTAGACAGATTGAAATAATCGGTGAGGCGACAAAACAATTGTCCAAAACAATTAAAGAAAAGTATCCGGAGATACCTTGGAAGGATATTGCTGGTATGAGGGATAAATTGATTCACGATTATTTAGGTGTTGATTTAAATGCGGTTTGGAAGACAGTAGAAAAAGACATTCCTTTTCTGAAAAATAAATTGAAAGAAATTATCGCTCCCTGAGTTCACTCGGAATTATCTGGATAACATCTATTTCTATCGTTCGCAATGTTAAACGCGAAACATTAACGCACTAAAGCGACATCAATTTAAAGCGATAAAGAAATCTATCCTGACAAAAAATAGGGACGGTGAAGATGGAGTGAAATCTGTAATTCATGTCTGGTGACCGTAAACCGCAAAAATAACAAAGGCGGGGAGAAATCCCCGCCTTAACTTTTTAACTTGAGAAAAACAGGAGTCTGCCTACGAACCAGCTACCCAGGTAGCCTACCAAATAGCCCGAAAAATCAGTGAGCAAATAGCAGAAAGGAGGTAATTAAAAGACTTATTCTAAATTCTAATTTGCTAATGAGATTAAATCTACGATTTGACAATGTTAGTATTGAAACCTGGTATCCATAGTTTAAATTACTATTAGCCGGAAGCCATAAACCCAGAGTCGAGAGGTTCAAAAAAAGACTTGGTTGCCAGCCTCCCAACCAACTCCCGAAGTAGCCTACCGGGTAGCTCCCTAACCTGCTTCCGAGGTTACTCCCCAAGTTGCCTACCGAGTTGCTTCCGAGGTCGCCTACGAAGTCGCTCCCCAACCCGCTCCCTAACCAACTCCCGAAGCAGCTTCCGAGGCAACTCCCCAAGCAACCTACGGGGCAGCTTAGGGGGTCGCCTACGGGGTCACCCCCTATACGATACCCCCTCCCAAAGGGAAAATTAGCGTAACCGACGGACGACCAACACGATAGACGAAAAAATCGGTCATTTTTAGGTTGAAATATATTTCAACTTCGTTATAATATTTTTAATGCCAAAAAGTCCTTTATTTTTACTAAAGAAATGGGAGAAATTTTAAGAAAAATCCGAGAAGGCGTTGGGTTGTCCCAAACCGAAGTTGCCGAGAGAATTGGATTATCGTCTAAGACAAAAGACAGTTACA
>JBDRUX010000090.1:0-8654 GCA_039801565.1 Caldifarciminota bacterium | reverse complement strand
GCTGCACTGATACGAAAATACCAAATCTCGGACCAATCTGACCAACGATTAATTTCATCTCGGGTTCGAACCCGCCAATAATAGGTGTTATAACTAAGTTGCACAGGGGATTGAAGTTGGGAAACCGGAACCATCGTATCAACAACCGGACTGCCAAAGCCACTATCACTGCTAACCTGAATTCGATATTCAACTCCAAATGGTACATCGGTCCAATCGAAAAGCGGATAACGATTCGCTGTGGTGCTACCATTGGGGGGTAAGAGTAGAGTCGGTGGACTTGGTTCAGGAATCAAGATAAAATCGTTCATTGAACGTGGAATTAATTCATATTGTCCATTGTACTCATAAATATTGCCAATTACAGCTAACTGACCTTGCGGGATTGGATTGCCAGGAATGTTGGTGAATGGCGGTCCCCAAATATAAACTGCAATGGATTCAGTCTCGTTTAAATTGTAGAGGTAGTAAGTAGTCCAAGCATTAAAATTACCGCTCACCTTAAAGTGGACATAATTGAATCTTGCTAAGGCACATTCTAAGGATTCAGCAACTTGCGAAATAGTAAGGAGAGTAGTGCAAGGCAGTGGATTTCCTGAACTTTTTATCTGCACCCAGGCACCGGCAAGATATTCAATATGACTGACAGTTGTCCTGGTGTATTCACTGATTATCCCTAATACCTCAACGCTATCGCCGACCGCAACAAAAGGTAAACTATCAGCAGTTATTGGTCGTCTAATATAAAGTCCGTGCCAAGCACCACCGGGTCTTTCCTCGATGTAGAAATAACGGTCAAGTTCACCAGTCACAATGCCATAAGTATGAACCCATTTTCCTGAATCCGGCGAGGTGTTACCAGTGGTATATTGAATCTGATAAATGGTATGCTCGTAGGCAACCGGATAAGAATAAACTGGACTTACAGTTCGAGCTCCAGCACTGTTTTTTGCCATCAGATGAAAATAAACTCTACTACCGGTGTCTTGAACTGGAATTGTGTAGAAATACATTGAATCCGATGGCCTTGAGCTGTCGCTGGTAATCCAAATCCAAGTTGAAGTGTCGTTAACTGCGTAATAGAGACTATCAGTAAGTGGTAATGGTGGTGTATTATTATCATAAATTTTGGCACAGACGATAACTGGTTGGGTGAACAAGGGGACTTTTGGCGTATTGATGACATTTGTGATAACTGGTGCGGTTACTTGTGCCTGTTCGATTTCAAACACCAGATAGTTGCCGGTTACCGCAATCTCAGCATTCATTGTTCGGTGCTTATTCACATTCGAATCAACTAAGACACTAAAAGATGTGCCATTCATTGAGAAAATGATTTCATTCGACCAGGAATTTCCTGAGCCATAGACTGCCCGCACAACATAAGGTGGTCCGCCTAAGGATTGGGAAAAGACAACCTCCGCACCGGGATTGGCATCTAAAAAATCACCGATGGCAATCCCCCAAGCATTGGAAGAATAGTCCGGAGTAAAAATCGGTCGGTAATTCCAATTGGTTCCAGCACCATAAATTTCTATTACCGCACCCGCAACCATACTACCCGGACCTAAACCATTGGCTACCGCTATCTCTTTGCCCGGATTGGCGGCATCGAAATCACCAATTGCCACATTGGTAAATGATGTATTACCAGGTGATTTCCAAAGGGTTAAAGTGTCCCAAACGCTACCAGTCCAACGGAGCCGAAAAACTCTGCCACCATCACTGGTTCCTCCCGCCGTTACAGCAACAACCTCATTGCCAGCGTATGCGGTATCGAAATCACCAATCGCAACACCTTGGATAGTCCGTCCATCACCGGACCAGAGCTGGGTTGTGTCCCAACTTGTCCCATTCCAATGCGCCCAGTAAAGACGACTGTTAGTAGTGACACCACAACTGAAAATGATATCGTCGTTCCAACCATCATTATCCGCATCACCAACATCCATTCCCCAATTCGCCCCAGGAATCGAACATATTTGCTCTACCGCGAAAATTGTTCCGTTCCAATAGCGTCGGAATAGATAATAAGGCGAAGCTGAACGGGCATAAATCAAATCATTATCACCATCCCTATCAACATCACCAATTCTTGCACCATAATAACCATAAGACGATATTTCTAAAGTATCACAGCGCCACTGCATTGGTGGGGTTGACGATACATCGGTGAAAAGTAACACCATCCTCGGCGCTGCTGATTGAACCGTAAATAAGCGAAAAGTATCATCGTTAGTACCTTTCAACTTATTACCAATGTCAATCTGTCGCAAAGTGGCAGTGCCGGTCCAGATTCGGTTGGTGTCCCAAACCGCAGGCATCAGCGGTTGAGAAACAAAATTAATTGATTGGGAAGCGAATACGAAAGAGCAAAAAACCATAAGTAAAGTCAGCGTACCGAACCAACTTTTTAGCTTATTATATCTCGTCAATACAGGTTTGGGCATCTTACGCCTCCTTTTGTTGTTAAGCGAATTAAACGAATGATAACAAAGAGCTCGAATGATTTTTATCTGCTATCATTCGTCGTCTTCGCTTTTGTAACCCGATTTTTGGGTGGATAAATCTATACTTTCGGGTTTCCATTCCACCCCGGACAGAAACCCTGGCGATTATTAGGTAATTTAATTATGCTATAATTGTATTATAGTATCAACCCGAACAGTGTCAATGGTTAAATTTTAGAAACCTATCTCATAAATGAAAATATCAGTTGACTTTTCGCTTCAAATGATTCAATAACGGAGAACAGATGGCAACTATTCAAATGGTTACTTGTTTGAATAAATGAGCCTTGACTGATATCTCTTTCCAAGCTGTCCAATAAAACTGGATAGATATCTGTAAAGACTTGCATTTTTTGACTTGACAGTAAATAAAAAATCACTATAATATAATCAGCTTCCCTGTTAGGAGGCCATAGTGTCTCTTTTGAGTCATAAAGGGAGCCGGGAAACGGCTCCCTTCGTTTTTTAGCCAATTTTAGCTTTAAGGATTAATAGAATTCTTCTAATAATTTGGGGAATTTGTCCAGGTTGATTTTCTGTTCAACTAAAGGTACATCTTTAATTGCCGGCAATTGTTCATTGAAACTTTTTCGGTTGCTTCGGTAGATGATGCCGATGGGAATTCGGTCACCCCATTCCTGACTTTTTTGTAAAGCCAAGATTCGGTTGGTTGGGTCATACTTTGGTTCTTCTTCGAGCTTATAAATTCGGTATTTATACCATTTGAAGGTATTGACTTTATTGAAACTGACACAAGGCTGTAAGATATCAATGAGGGAAAATCCTTTGTGCCGAATCCCTTCCTGGATTAGCCAAGCGAGGTGTTTGATTTCACCCGCAAAACCCCGGGCAACAAAGCCGGCATCCATCACTATTGCTAATGCTAAAGGGTTAAGCGGTGGGCTAATTGCGCCGAATGGTGTTGTCTTGGTAACAAAACCCAATTCACTGGTTGGTGAAACTTGACCTTTGGTTAGACCGTAAACTTGATTGTTATGAACAAGATAGGTTATATCAATATTTCGCCTTAGGGCGTGGAGGAAATGGTTGCCGCCTTCGCCATAAGCATCGCCATCACCACTGACGGCAATTACCGTTAATTTATGGTTGGCAATCTTGGCAGCAGTCGCTACCGGTAAGGTTCGACCGTGCAGACCGTTAAAAGTATTGCATCTTAGATAATGAGGTAGTTTGGCAGCTTGGCCAATACCGGAAACAATAAGTACCTGGTAGGGTTCTAAATTCAAATCCACCAAAGCCAGTTTTACCGCTTCCAAAATTCCAAAATTACCACAGCCTGGGCACCAAGCAATTGGGTCATTACTTTGGTAATCGCTCAGTTTCGCCATCTTTAAATAACCATCTCAATTTTTCGTAAAAGTTCTTGGACTGTGAATGGTCTGCCATCAAACTTTAAAATCTTGTCGGTGATTTTTATTCGGGTCTCAGCCGTAATAAGCCGCGCTAATTGCCCAGTGGCATTATTTTCGACGGTGAAGATTTTCCGGCTGAAGCCTAAGTGCGCCATCACCGATTCGCGTGGAAAGGGATAGACTTCGCTTAAGTGAAGCATCCCAATCTTAAATTTTTTCGCATTTAATATTTCGACCGCTTCTTTCATCACCCCAAAGGTTGAGCCATAACCAACCAGCATCGTTTCAAGATTATCCTCGGGAAAGACATAGCAAGGATTAAATTCTTGACGAATTGCCTCAAACCGTTTCAAACGTTTTTCCACCATCTTTTTTCGCACCGCAGCGGATTCAGTGATATGACCCTCTTCGGTATGTTCGTCCGAATCGGCATAAACCACTTGGTTGCGCAAGCCCGGATAGATTCGTTCCGAAATACCGGATTCATTCAATTGGTAACGCTTATAAGAATAAGCTGGTTGGTTTAGCCATTTGTTCGTAACATCCGAGCGGTCAATGGTAATTTTTGCCAAATCGAAATTATCCACGGTCCAATAGGAATCATTGAAATACTGGTCGGTTAGGATGATGACCGGTACTTGGTACTTCTCAGCTAAGTTAAATGCCTTATTCACAAGGTAAAATGCTTCCGGAGCTGTGCCGGGAGCAAAAACGATGCGAGTGAATTCACCATGGCCAGCCGAAATGACAAACTGCAAATCACCCTGTTCGGTTCGAGTCGGAAAACCAGTTGCTGGTCCGGGCCTTTGGCTAACAATGACAACAATTGGGGTCTCGGTCATACCAGCTAAACTGATTCCTTCAACCATTAAAGCAAAACCACCACCCGAAGTTGCGGTCATCGCCCGGACCCCAGTGAACGAAGCACCAATAATCATATTAATTGCCGAAATCTCGTCCTCGGCTTGCTCCACTACAATATTAAAATTTTTTGCTTTACTCGCTATGAATTCCATAATTGGCGTGGAAGGCGACATTGGATACCCGGCATAAAACTTTAAGCCCGAACCGATTGCAGCTAAACCTAAAGTCTCGCTACCCGAGATTAACATTCGTTTCCGACCCTTAGCTTTTAATCCAATTCGACACGGACATTCGCGGTGAAAATTATTCTGGGCATATTCATAACCGGCTCGGGCACTGGCAATATTACGATTAACTATCTCCAACCCTTTTTGGTCAAATTCCTCTTTTAAGACATTATAAAGCAAATCAATCGGGTAGCCAGTCAATTGTAACAAGGCGCCCAAGGCAACCGAATTGATCATTATCTTGTCTTTGCCATAATCTTTTGCCAATCTTTCTAACGGCACTGGGAATAGATTAAGTCCGGGTTCGTTAAATTTGATTTTTTCCTTATCAAAGATGATAACACCATTTTCTACCATTTCCGACTTATGTTCCTGAATTGTCATTTCATCTAAGGCGATAAGGACATTCACCTTCTCTGAATGGCAATAGACCGGTTCGTCCTTGATGCGAATTTGACTGAAATTATGACCACCGCGAATTCGAGACATTATGTCTTGGCTGATAAAGACATAATAACCGCCCCGGGTGAAAAGTTTACCTAAAATGTATGAGATTGCCTGCATCCCCTGACCGGCCTGACCGCCAATCTTAATGGTCACATCGAGTGGGTTATCCGCCATAAGTAATGGTAATTTATACCTGTTTCATTGTCAAGGGAACGAAACGATTTAATTTGATAATGATTAGCCTTGGCAACAACTTCGCAGCGGTAGTAAAATCGGTTCGGTTGCGTTAAGACTAATCGCTTTAACATAATAAAATCACTGGGAATCATAAGGTGGCGATAGACGGCAAGTCTCGAAATGGCAAACCAGGCAACTTTCCCTTCTACCGAAGATTCGATTTTCCAACTTATCGGCTTCAGTTGGCAGATATGGAGTAAATAATGCATTATCTCATTTTGGTCGAGATAAAGATTTTCGGTAACCACACCACATAGTTTTACCCAGCGCGTTTTGATATGACATTCTTCCCAGATTTCCCGCCTTACTGCTTCATCCAAGTGTTCACCGTAATGAATCTTACCACCGGGCATTCCCCATAATCCACAAAATGGTGGATTATGGCGGTTAATCAATAATAAATCATTATTTTTGATAACCGCACCTAACACCACCGGTACGGCAATCGGTTTGGGCTTTTCTTCGATTTTCACTCTCCAAGGATACAATAATTTTTCTTCAGGTCAACTCTCGAAAGATTGAACATATGCGAAACCCCAAATTTAATTGACAAAGTCAAAAACTTAATTTAAACTAAAAAGAAAGGAGTTAATAATGAAATTAATTTATGCCTGGGTAGCGTTGTTAGTAATTTTAATTGCTGGTGTTGGGCTATTTGTCATCCAATGGTATACGATGCCATCGGCGGGTAAAAATGAATTACCCAAAATGCGCGAAAACCTTGCCCATCGCTACGAGAACCGTGCCCAATTACTGCAAGATAGTGCAATGGCAATGGCGAATCGAATTAAAGCCCGACTTGGCAAATTAACTTCAGACCAAGAAGCGAAAATCAATCAGCTTTTAGACCGCGCTAAGGAATTAAAACTGAATGCCGAAAAGATGAAAAAGAAAAAAATTAAAGATGCCGAAGCCAATGAAATTATTCAATCCTGTTATGCGATTTATGGCGAGGCGAGTCGAATCTGCCGACAATTAGCAACCGAAGCCAATAAATAATTTAAGCACCCAATGGTTCTCTACAAAGATGCCGGAGTGGATATTGATGCTGCCAATACGGTCAAAAAAAGAATCAAACAATTAGTTAAAAAGACCTTTTCTGCTAATGTCCTGTCCGAAATCGGACTATTCGGTTCACTTTATCAATTAACTGGTTATAAAAAACCAGTTCTAGTCGCCAGTTGCGACGGCGTCGGCACCAAATTACTGATTGCCGTAATGATGAATAAACACGATACGGTGGGTGAAGATTTGGTGAACCATTGCGTCAATGATATCCTAACCCTTGGGGCAAAACCTTTGTTCTTCTTAGACTATATTGCTTATAGCCAATTGGCTCCGGCGACAATTCAAGCAGTATTTAAGGGTTTGGTGCGCGGCTGTCATAATAACAATTGTGCCTTGATTGGTGGTGAAACTGCCCAAATGCCCGGGTTTTATAAACCTGGCGAATACGATTTAGTCGGTTTCATTGTTGGAGCAGTCGAAAAGGATAAAATAATTGATAGCCAGAAATTAAGTGCTGGCGATATCTTAATCGGACTGCCGTCAAGTGGATTACATACCAACGGTTATTCCTTGGCACGCAAAATTTTCTTTGAAATCAAAAAATTGCAGCCAAATGATAAAATTAAGGGTCTTAAAAATAGTATCGGTACTGAACTATTAAAAGTCCATCGCTCTTATTATCCAAAACTCTATCCGCTGCTTGAAGAGATTAAGGCGTTAGCCCATATCACTGGTGGCGGATTTTTTGAAAATATTAAACGCTTACTACCCAAAAATATCGCTTGTGTGATTAATAAAAATGCTTGGCGCGTGCCGAAAATATTTCAACTGATTCAGGAATATGGTAACCTGCCCGATTCTGAGATGTATCGGGTATTCAATATGGGAATTGGAATGGTTGTTTTTGTAAATAGGAAATTGGCAGCGAAGATTCTTAAAAAATTAAATGACGGAATTGTTATTGGCGAATTGATCAAAGGTGATTTTGGGGTAAGGATCGAATGAAACAATTGTTAGTTGTTAGTCTAAAAACTAACTTCTGGGGTGAAAGGTCTTATAAACTTCTTTGAGATAAGTTCGGTCAAGATGGGTATAAATTTGAGTTGTCACAATATTGGCATGACCGAGCATCTCCTGAACTGCTCTTAAGTTGGCACCACCTTCCAAAAGGTGGGTGGCAAAGGAATGGCGAAAGGTATGGGGTGTTACCGATTTATTAATTTTTGCCTTCTTTAAATATTCTTTTAATATCTTCCAAAATCCCATTCGGGACAGCCGCTGTCCTCGGTTATTGAGGAATAGGTATTCGGATGTTTTACCCTTTAATAATTTAGGCCGGGCGATTTGGAGATATTCTTTTAACGCTTTAATCGCCAATTTACCTAATGGGACAACCCGTTCCTTACTTCCTTTGCCCATAACTCGAACAAACCCTTCGGCTAAAGAGATGTCAGTCACTTTCAATGCTAATAGTTCGGAAACCCGGACTCCGGTGGCATAAAGGGTCTCAAACATTGCCCACGCCCTTAAGTCTTTAAGGGTACGGCCAAAATCGGCTGGTTGGGTTGAATTAATAATCCGCTCGATCTCTTCGACGGTCAGAACCGCCGGCAATTTCTTTTTTACCTTGGGCAATGCAATCCCTTCGCTGGGGTCGGAATTGGCAATCTTTTCCGAAACTAAAAACCGAAAAAACATCTTAAGCGAACTAACTTTCCTTGCCACCGAGGCACTGGCTAATCCCAGACGGTTAAGGGTTGCAATATACTGGCGGATATCATCAGAAGTTATTTTAGCAATGGCAACCGATTCGCCCTTTTTAAAATTTGAAAAGAATTGGCGAACATCGGTAATATAACACATAGTAGATGATTTGGCTAAACTTCTTTCAATCATTAAATAGTTGGCAAAGCGGTCAAGGAGCGAACTAATGCCAGTTAGGCTTTCAGCCAATTTCATTTTTGGTTATAATCGTATCTTTAAGAAAA
>JBDRUX010000089.1:0-9010 GCA_039801565.1 Caldifarciminota bacterium | reverse complement strand
TGTCTTCTTCGAAAATAACCGTTCCTTGACTAAGTTTCATACCTTTTCTCCTTTTAAGCTTATTATACTCATTTAAATTTCCACGACAATAGGGACACTACCTAATTTATTTTAACTAAATTTAACTTTTAATCAAAAGTAAAGTTGAAATTTAGTTTATTCAGTTCTTCATAATAATGAGTAGTTCACTCCATTCCATTTAAATTTCATAAATAAAACTAAAGATTTCCTTGACTTCAAGACAAAACACGAAAACCGCAAAGTTAAATATAATGCCTTCATCTTTTATGATAATTGGTCTTAAAATTGATTTTAACCAACAAACAATTATTTTGACTCAAGTCCGCCATAAGCGGAATTAAATTGTTTATTGGTTAAATTTTTATAACAAGCTTACAAGGAGGAATAAGATGGCAAAAGAAGAAAAACTTAATCCATTCAAGATTGCCCAGGCTCAGCTTGATGAAGCAGCAGTAATTCTTGGACTGGATGAAGGAACTCATATGGCTTTGCGCACACCAATGCGTGAGCTTCATGTTACCCTTCCGGTGCGAATGGACAATGGTAAGGTAAAGGTATTCCAAGGTTTTCGGGTTCAATACAATGATGCTCGTGGCCCTTGTAAAGGTGGTATCCGCTATCATCCAGAAGAAACGATTGATACAGTCAGGGCTTTAGCTGCTTGGATGACTTGGAAAACCACAGTCGTTGACATTCCACTGGGTGGTGGTAAAGGTGGAATTGTTTGCAATCCTAAAGAGATGAGCGAAGGTGAACTGGAAAGGCTAAGTCGACAATACATAAGACAGGTTGGTCGAATGCTCGGCATTGATAAAGACTGTCCAGCACCGGATGTCTATACCACACCTCAAATTATGGCTTGGATGGTTGATGAATTCTATTGGCTGAAAGGTTATAACGAATTCAGGATGATTACTGGAAATAAGCTGCCCGGTAGGCTGCTCGGGGAGTAGCCTCAAAAGCTGCTTCGGGGGTTGGTTGGTAGGCAAGTTCGGGAGCGACTTCGTAGGCAACCTCGGGAGCGACTCAGTAGGTCACTTCGGAAGCAACCTGGGGAGCAAGCTCAGGGGTTACCCCGTAGGCTACTTTGGAAGCCACCTCCGATACTGCCTCATTATTTTATTTTCACTAATTATTGATTTTTAGGTGCGTTAAGAAGAGTTCAAACGGTTCAATAGTTCAAAGATTTTTGGTGTGCGATTTATCGCATCAGATTAAAGTTATTTCGAATAATTCAGTTTGGTTGGAAGAAAATACCTGCATTGTATTACCGTTTCTATCAGTCTCGATTAAATAGACATCAATGTCGGTTGGCATTCGCAGAAAAGCGTTGACTTTGTGCGAAAGTTATCTTAAGATTAAAAGGTTTATGTGTTTGAATAAGGAGGCTGAATAAATGAAAGAAAAAGAGAAAACCATAACCATTTCCGTCATCAAGGCGGATATCGGTGGCTACGTGGGACATTCCTCAAGCCATCCGGAAATATTGGCTTTAGCCAAAGACCAGTTAGCCCAAGCTAAGAAGGCAAAAAAGATTTTCGATTTCTGCGTGACTTCTTGCGGTGACGACTTGGAACTGATTATGACCCATGACAAAGGCGAAGATTCGAAAATTATTCACAAACTTGCCTGGGATACCTTTTACGCCGCAACCGAATTGGCTAAGAAATTGAAACTTTATGGTGCCGGTCAGGATATGCTTGCTGATGCCTTTTCCGGTAATGTGAAAGGGATGGGTCCGGGTGTAGCCGAGATGGAAATTGTTGAACGAAAATCGGAACCGATTGTAGTCTTTATGGGCGATAAGTGCGCACCAGGTGCCTGGAACTTTCCGCTGTTTAAAATCTTTGCTGACCCATTCAATACGATTGGCTTAGTCATTGATCCAACAATGCACGAAGGTTTTAAATTTGAAGTCCACGATATCAAAAAAGACCACAATTTCATCCTGGCTTGCCCAGAACAGATGTACGACTTATTGGCACTGATTGGTTCTTCCGAAGATTATATTATCAAGGCGGTCTATAAGAAAGATGGCACGATTGCTGCCGTGAGTTCAACTCAAAAACTGGCGCTCATTGCCGGCCGATATGTTGGTAAAGATGATCCAGTTTGTATTGTGCGTGGGCAAGCTGGTTTACCCGCCATCGGTGAAATCTTAGAGCCGTTTGCCTTTCCCCATCTGGTCTCTGGTTGGATGCGGGGTTCTCATTATGGACCGTTAATGCCCTGCTCACAAAAAACCGCCAATCCATCACGTTTTGACGGACCACCCCGAGTTATTGCCTATGGGTTCCAACTGAGTAATGGTATGTTAGTCGGACCCCGTGACCTCTTCGATGATCCGGCTTTTGATTACGCCCGAGAATTAGCCAATACGGTCGCAAATTTTATGCGCGCCCACGGTCCATTCGAACCGCATCGGCTACCAGCCGGAGAGATGGAATACACGACACTGCCAGAAGTTTTGAAGCGACTGAAAACAAAATAAGCAAATTTTTAGATAACGCTGGGTTTAACACCCAGCGTTATCTTTTGTAAGAGAATAATATTTTGCCTTGACCAATCAAATTTTTTCATTAATATCAGTTAGTGCCTGAGTCAGGTCAAGCCAAAGGAATAAAGGGAAAAATAAAAACCTCGCCACAATTTCCAATTGAACCGAAAAGCAAACTCAAGCGAGGTTTAGTTGCCTTAATCGGATTGGTTATTTTAAGTGTCTTTGGACTATTAATCTTAAAAACCTCACACCCAAAAGTTGTGAAAAGAGAAAAAAAAGCCAAAAGGATAGTAGCAACTTACGTTTTAAGAAAAAACGAATTGCTGCCCGATCTTCTAATCCGGTGTGGATTATCAAATCTTTTAGTTAAAGGAATAATCTCGGCATTGCGTAACAGCCAATTTGATTTCCGACGCCTGAAGGCCGGGGATACGATAAGGTTTATTACCGAAATGATTGAAGACGATTCGATTAATTACCAGCGGCTTCGAAAAATTGAATATCAGACAAGTTACGACCGAATCTATGAGGTCAATTTTGATTCAATTGCGACATTGGCTACTCCGAATCCAAGAAAGATTTCAGTCGCGATGGCTTATAAGGAATTTGTAATTAAAACCGAACTGGTGCGGGGGGAAATTAGTTCCTCACTCTACGAATCGTTGCTTAAGATTGGCGAGCGGGCGGATTTGGCTTTTAATTTTGCGGATATCTTTGGCTGGGAGATAGATTTTTTTGTCGAGACCCAAGCCGGCGATTCTTTTTTTATTTTGGTTGAAAAGAAATTCGACGAAGACCGATTGGTCGATTATGGCAGAATAAGTCTGGTTCGGTACAAAGGAAAGGTCGGTGATTTCTATGGTGTCTTTTTTGAAGACCCCAAGGGTCATAAGGATTATTATGACTTGGAAGGGAAATCGCTACGCAAGGCTTTTTTGCGTTCACCATTACGCTATTCGCGCATCAGTTCTTATTTTAGCGGTGCCCGTTTGCATCCAATTTTGCGCATCGTCCGACCCCATCGGGGTGTTGATTATGTCGCCCCACAAGGAACACCGGTTTTCGCGATTGGCGCTGGAACAATAACTTTTGTTGGCTGGCGGGGTGGCTACGGTCGCTTGGTGGAAATTGCCCATAGTAATGGTTACAAGTCACGTTATGGGCATCTTGCCGGCTTCGGACCCGGGATTTGTATCGGTCGTCATGTCCAACAGGGACAGAAAATCGGTTATGTAGGAGCAACTGGACTGGCAACCGGCCCGCATCTCCATTTTGAGTTGCTGTATCATAACCGATGGGTTAATCCGTTACGAATTATTCCACCCCGTGCCGAACCAGTGCCAAAGGCATATTTAGAAATCTTCTATTCAATTCGCGACCAATTGCTGGCAGCTTTGGGCGAAAAAGAGATTCTTTAATTATAAATCCAACGACGGACCAAAATTCTTTAAATTACTTGCGTTTGATTCGCAAATTTCTTGACTTCGTCGGGAAAATTTTTATTATAACTTACCGGTGATTAAAAAATTTTGGCGCGGCTCCTTGCTTTTGTGGTCTTTAATCGTTATTTTGACGTTACTGGCTTGTAGCAAAAATCAGCGTGATTCCATAATTCTGGCTGGCTCGACATCTATTCAACCTTTTGCCGAACGATTGACCGAAGTCTATAGTCAGAAACACAAAAACTTCAAATTTAATGTTCAAGGCGGTGGTTCAAGTGCTGGCATCAAAGCTGTAAAAAATGGCGTCTGTCATATCGGAATGTCATCCCGCGAATTGAAAAAAGAAGAAAAGGGGTTATACGAAATTGTGATTGCTTATGATGGGATTGTGATAATTGTTAACCAAAACAACCCTTTAACTAATCTGACTTTGAATCAAGTGGCTGATATCTTTGCTGGTAAGATAAAATACTGGAGTGAATTAGGTGAAACGAAATCACTAAAAAAGAACCGCTTTGGACGGATTAATGTTATAACCCGGGAGGAAGGCTCAGGCACCCGCCAAAGTTTTGAAGAGATAGTGATGCGCAAAGAGAGGATTGCTAATGATGCCTTGGTCCAAGATTCCAATGGCGCGGTTCGAGAAATCGTCGCTAATGACCCTAATGCCATTGGTTATATCTCGTACGGCTTAGTGGATAAAAGAGTAAAAGCCTTGAGTCTCGATTCGGTCATTCCTTCGGTCGAAACTATCCGGCAACGAAAATATCCAATTGTCCGATCCTTTCTATTCTTAACCAAATGTCCCCCCCGAGGCAAGCTTAAAGAGTTTATTGATTTTGTCTTGAGTGCCGAAGGGCAAAAATTATTACAGGAGGAAGGTTTAATTCCAATCCGATGAAAGAGAGGTTGATTGAAAAGACTTTATTCTTCATCGCTTGCTCGGCAATAGCCATAATTTTCTTAATCTTTCTTTTCATCTTTATCGAAGGGCTGCCGGTCTTTGTCAAGACCGGTTTGGTTCGATTTATCTTTGCTACTAATTGGGCACCAACCAAAGGCAATTTTGGCATTCTTCCGATGATTATCGGTTCGATTTTAGTAACTTTTGGGGCATTGGTATTGGGAATTATATTGGGCTTAGCCTGTGCCATCCTATTGGCCGAGTTTGCACCCTTAAGTATGGTCCGCATCCTTAAGCCGCTGATTGAACTTTTAGCTGGTATCCCATCTGTGGTTTATGGTTTTATCGGCGTAGTTGTTCTTATCCCATTAATTCGTAGCACACTGGGTGGTCCGGGATTTTCGGTTTTAGCCGCTTCAATAATATTAGGAGTGATGGTTTTACCGACTATTGTCGCCATCGCCTTAGACGCTTTGCGGGCAGTACCGATAAGTTATAAAGAAGGTTCATTAGCCTTAGGCGCAACCCAGTGGCAAACCATTTGGCGAGTAACAATTCCAGCTGCAAAATCCGGAATTATTGCCGGAATTGTCTTAGGGATGGGGCGGGCAGTTGGGGAAACAATGGCAGTGATAATGATTACCGGAAATTCTTTAAAAATTCCAACCAGTTTACTTGATCCGGTTCGGACTTTGACTAGTAATATCGCTTTGGAGATGGGGTATGCTAGTGGAATGCACCAGCAAGCACTATTTGCTACCGGTGTGGTATTATTTATCATAATAATCATTTTGAATACAATTGCCATATTGACAATTGGGCGCAGAGGATGAACAAAATTCAACTTCGCCCAATCCATACCCAACGCTTAGTGCAAATAGGACTTTGGATTTTGACGCTGCTGACACTGGCAATTCTACTCTTCATTATCATCTTCATTCTCGTTAAAGGTATAAAGGTTATCAGTTATGACTTTCTTTTCACTTTACCAGTCCATATGGGTAAAGCTGGGGGAATACTCTCGACAATCGTTGGCACAATCTATCTAACCCTTTTAGCAATTCTAATTGCCACACCAATCGGTATTGGCAGTGCGGTCTATCTAACTGAGTACACTCGTGAGAATATTTTTACAAAAGTCATTCGATTTGGAGCAGATTGTTTGGCTGGTATCCCTTCCATTATCTTTGGGTTATTTGGTTTCATTCTCTTTGTTATTAAATTCGGTTGGGGCTGGTCTCTACTTTCTGGTGGTTTCACCTTAGCATTTATGATTTTACCGACAATTATTCGCACCAGCGAAGAAGCAATCCGAGCCGTACCAATTTCTTATCGGGAAGTGAGTATGGCATTAGGCGCCAGCAAATGGCAGACGGTAAGTAGGGTGGTCTTGCCCAATGCCTTGCCTGGTATTCTGACCGGGGTGATTCTTTCCATTGGTCGTTGCATCGCCGAGACGGCTTGTGTAATATTCACTGCTGGTTCATCGTTACGCTTGCCGACTTCGCTTTTCGACTCAACCCGCACGATGGCGGTTCACTTCTATATTCTTACCCGTGAGGGAATCTCAATGGAACGGGCATACGGGACAGCAGTAATTCTAATTGCGGCTATCATTTTCGTTAACTTTTTAGTCTATTGGGTGATGGAACGATTTATTCAACGCTATGCAAAATAAGATTCAAATCGAAAATTACTCATTTTATTATGGTGAAAAACCAGCCCTTAGGGCGCTGAATCTAACCATCAAGGCTAATGAGATTCTTGCTGTTATCGGACCGGCCCATTCGGGAAAGACCACTCTCTTGCGGTCAATCAATCGAATGAACGATGAGATTGAAAATACCCGTCGCGAAGGCAAAATTTATTTGAACGGCAAAGATATTTATTCGATCGATAAAACTATTTTGCGCCGACGAGTTGGTTTGATCTTTGCTACCCCGATTGCCTTGCCCACCACGATTTTTAATAATGTCGCATACGGTCCAAGATTGAAAGGGATAAATTCAATTAATACCCTTCGTAATTTGGTTGAAAAGAGTTTGCGCGCTGCTTATCTCTGGGATGAGGTGAAAGACCGCTTAACTGATTCAGCGCTTCGCCTATCCGGTGGTCAGCAACAACGACTCTCGATTGCTCGGGCTTTGGCGGTTGAGCCTGAAGTGTTAATGATGGATGAACCTTGCTCCGGACTTGACCCAATTTCAACCGCAAAAATCGAAGATGCCTTGCGAGAATTGAAAAAAGAATACACAATTATCTTAGTCACGAATAATACCAAACAAGCCGCCCGAGTTGCCGATAATATCGCATTCCTCTTCGCTGGCAAGTTGATTGAGACCGGACCACCCGAAATAATTTTTACTAAACCTAAGAATAAAAGAACCGATGATTACATCGCCGGACGGATTGGCTAAAATAGAACCTTTTAAACCTTTAAACAATTTGAACCTCTTGAATCCTTTACACAACTTCCGACACCTCAATACTAATTCAAAGTCATTCCTTATAGCAAATGCCGATTAAAATTCAGATTACGAATTTAAATGTCTATTATGACAATTTTCATGCCCTTATCAATGTCAATATGGATATTGCTGATCGGGCAATTACGGCAATTATCGGACCTTCGGGTTGTGGCAAATCAACCCTTTTACGCTGCCTGAATCGAATGAATGAATTGATCGAAGGCGCTCAGATTCAAGGCAAAATTTTACTTGATGGTAAAGATATTTATGAGATAGATATCTTCAGTTTACGAAAACGGGTTGGGATGGTCTTTCAACGACCCAATCCCTTTCCGCTTTCGGTGTTTGATAACATTGCTTACGGTCCGAGGGTTCATGGCCAGAAGCGTCGAGAGCGACTTTTTTCGATTGTTGAAAAAAGTCTGCGGGCAGTTCAACTCTGGGATGAGTTAAAGAATCGCCTAACCGAAAATGCCCTACGACTGACCGATGAACAAAAACAGCGTTTGTGTATCGCTCGGTTATTAGCCGTCCAGCCTGAGGTCTTGCTGATGGATGAACCTTGTTCAACTTTAGATCCAATCGCCACGCTTCATATTGAAGAATTGTTACGCCAACTAGCCAAAAATTATTCAATTGTTATCGTTACTCATAATATGCAGCAGGCAGCGCGAGTTTCCGATTATACCGGATTTATGCTTTTAGGTGAGTTGGTCGAATTCGGTAAAACTTCGGATATTTTTACCAGTCCAAAAGACCATCGGACCGAAGATTTTCTCTTGGGCAGATTTGGTTAAACTTAAGTTGACTTTTCAATAATTTTTGTTAAAAACTATAATGATGGATTGTTTTGCTAAGCGACTAACTAAAGTTCCGCCTTACTTTTTTGCTGAACTACAAGAGTCCTTGAAACGAGACCGCAAGTCAAACTCGATTATTGACTTGAGTGAAGGTAATCCTGACCTGCCTACCCCCAAACCCATCGTCAAAGCAATGGTCAAGGCTTTACAGAATCCTCGCTATCATCGTTATCCCGATTATCAAGGGATGTTATCAGCCAGGGTGGCGGTGGCGGAGTGGTATCACCGACGATTTGGTATCAAACTCGACCCAGAAAAAGAGGTCTGTATGCTATTAGGTGCTAAAGAAGGAATCGCTCATTTAATCTGGGGAGTGGTGGGGCAAGGTGAAAGAATTGCTGTCCCCGACCCGGGTTTTCCGATGTATTACAATCAAGCATTACTTGCCGGCGCCAAACCGATTATGATGCCCCTACGGGCAAGGAACAGTTTTCTACCCGACCTCTCATTACTTAAAAATAAAAAAATTAAATTGGTGTGCTTAAACTATCCCAACAATCCTACCGGTGCAATTGCGCCGCTACGCTTTTATCAGGATTTGGTCAATTTAGCAGAACGCGAAGGATTTTATATCTATAATGACAATGTCTATTCGGAAATTTATTTCAATTCGCCGCCGCCGAGTATTTTACAAGTAGCTGGAGCAAAAGCGCGTTGTATTGAGTTTCACTCCCTTTCTAAGACCTTTAATATGGCGGGTTGGCGAATTGGTTTTGCTGTCGGTAATGCTAATCTTATCCAGGCGATGTTAAAAATCAAGCAGAATACCGATTCCGGACCGTTTTCAGCGATTCAGGCAACTGCAATTTATGCCC
>JBDRUX010000088.1:0-9105 GCA_039801565.1 Caldifarciminota bacterium | reverse complement strand
ATGCGGGCGGTGCGTAAGGACTATTTTCTTGACCACGACCACAGCGCCTATGTTGACCAATGGGATTGGGAAAAAGTGATTACCGAAAAAGACCGTAACCTCGATTATCTGAAAAACACTGTCAAAAAAATTTGGAAGGTTATTCGGGGTGCTGGCGAATATGTTCGTGAACACTTTCCAAAACTAAAAACCCGAAAATATCCAGATTTTCCTGATGAACTTATCTTCCTTCACGCTGAAGAAATCCTTGATATGTATCCGGATTTACCGCGCAAGCAACGGGAAACGATGGTCCTTCAAAAATATCCGGCTATCTTCATTATTGGCATCGGTTATCCATTAAAAGATGGTTATCCTCATGAGATGCGGGCAGCTGATTACGACGATTGGGTCACGGAAACAATTACGAAAGATGGCCAAACGATGCATGGTCTTAATGGTGACATATTAGTTTGGAACCCGGTGACACGGCGCCGTCACGAACTGACCTCAATGGGCATTCGGGTTACCAAAGAAACCTTGAAGATTCAATTGGAAATGGCGGGTCAACTCGATTTTCTTAAACTGCCTTACCATCAGGCAATTCTGAATGATGAAATACCTTTGAGTATCGGGGGCGGAATCGGTCAATCCCGAACTTATATGTATCTCTTAAGAACTGCTCATTTAGGCGAGGTTAGTGTTACGGTTTGGCCAAAGATTCTGAAAGATATGTGTGCGAAACGCAATATCTTTGTCCTTGAGTAAACTACGGAATCAAAGATAAAGATTTTTGAGAAAGACCACCGAGTACCACACCAATCATTAAACAACTCGGTGGTCTTCCTACTTATTTGACAGTTGCCATTTCAGTTGGTATAATTTTACCTTATGTTTAAAGAGTTTCTAACTTTCGGGGCTCGAAAAAACCGAATTTTGCTTTTAATTATCAGTTTCATCACAACTTACAGTTTTGCCCAATTCTTTTGGGAATCGAAGCTTGCGGTCATGGAATATGAATTGAAGAACGGTTTAAAGGTGTTAATCTATGTTGACAGTTCGGCTCCGATTGTTTCGACTCAGATGTGGTATAAAGTCGGTAGCTATTATGAACCGAGTGGTTATACGGGTATCTCTCATCTTTTAGAGCATATGGGATTCAAAGGGACTAAAAAGTACGGTCCGGGTGAATTTTCTCAAATCATTGATGAGAATGGTGGTGAAGACAATGCCTTCACCTCGGAACTTTACACTTCTTATTACACCAATTTAGCTAAAGACCGTTATGAGATTGCCTTAGAGTTGGAAGCCGAGCGGATGTGTAATTTACTTCTTGATAAAGACGAATTTGAATTGGAGAAAAAAGTTGTGATGGAGGAACGGCGTTTGGGAGAGAATTCGCCCGGTTCAGTCCTTTGGGAACAATTTTTTGCGACTGCTTACCTTGTTCATCCTTTCCGGACCCCAGTAATTGGTTGGATGGATGATTTGGAACGAATCACGCGTGATGACCTTTATCAATATTATCGAACCTACTACACCCCACAAAATGCGGTATTAGTAGTGGCAGGCGATGTCAAACCAGTCGAAGTAATTAAAAAGGTTGAAAAATATTTTAGCAAAATAAAGTCAAAACCTGTGCCAAAGAAAAATTTTTACAATGCCGAACCGCCTCAAACCGGGGAAAGACGAATTAAACTAAAGCGTGATGTAAAAACCCCAACCTTAATGATTGGCTATCACGTTTGTGGCTTAAATGACCCCGAGTTTTATGTCTTGGAAGTGATCGAAGGAATTCTTTTCCGCGGTAAAAGCGCAAGATGTTATAAGCGCTTGGTTCACGAGTTGGGTTTAACAATTGGGATTTGGGGCGGTAATGATACGGAAAAAGACCCAGGAATGTTTTATTTTTATGCAATGCCCCGAACCACCGAATTATTAGATTCGACTGAAAAGATGATTTATCAAGAATTGGAATATTTGAAATCGGATACGGTTACCACTGAAGAATTAACGCGCGTAAAAAATCAAGTTATTGCCAGTTCGGTCTTCAGTCGTGACCGTATCCCTTCAATCGCCCGTGCCATTGGGCGTTATACAATAACCACCGGCTCGTATAAATTTATTGAGGAATATCCCAAAAAGATTGCTACAGTTACCAAAGAAGATATAATGCGCGTGGCAAAGCAATATTTTTCCGAGGACAATCGAACCGTCGCAATCTTAATACCAAAAGAAGCAAAATGAAAAAAATCAATAAAGCAAAAATCCTTCTAAGGAAATTTGCTTTTTTACTTCTCCTATTATTATCTATTGTTCATTCAAATTCAGTTAACGGTTTCCCTATCAATCGCGATTCTTTGACTAATGGTTTGGTTATTATTACAACTGAGGACCATAAACTGCCGATGCTAGAAATTCGGGCGGTAATCAAAGCTGGTAGTGGCAACGACCCCAAGGGCAAAGAAGGTCTTGCTAATCTGGTCTGTCGTCTTTTAGTCCGTGGCACGAAAAATCGAACACTTGATAAAATAAATTCAGCCATTGAATTTGTCGGCGGCGAATTGAGTGAATTTACTGACAAAGATAATAGTGCTATTAACCTGCGCGTTCTAACCAAAGATTTGGATTTAGCGATTGACCTTTTGGTTGACTTACTTCTAAATCCAACCTTCCCTGATTCCGAAATTGTAAAATTGAAAGACGAAATAATTGGCACGATTGCTCGTTCAGAAGAAGAACCGGATGAGATAGGACGCAAAGCCTTTTTCCAACTCCTCTTTCCCAACCATCCTTATGGACACCCAGTCATCGGTTATCCATCGGCAATTAAGGCAATAACTAAACAGGATATTTTGGATTTCTATCAGCGATATTATACTCCCAACAATTCGTTCATTGTCGCAGTGGGCGACTTCTCCCATAAAGCGTTAGTAGAAAAAATTGCTGACAAGTTAAATAATTGGCAAAGAAAAGACGTTCCAGAACTTTTAATCCCTACCCCGTCACCATTCCCAAAACCAACTGTAAAAATCATTAACAAACCCGAGATAAATCAGGCTTATATCTTTCTTGGCTTTTTGGGTTTAAAGGAGAATGCTCCTGACCTATTCGCTGCCCGGGTAATGAATTTCATTTTAGGTGGTTCAGCCCTCAGTTCTCGTTTAGGAATCAGTGTGCGTGAAAAAGGCGGTTTAGCTTATGATGTCGGTTCCTATTTTGAGCGCAATCTCTATCCCGGGGCTTATATCTTCTCAACGCAAACCAAAATTGACAATACCCAAATTGTAATTGATAAGATTCTTGCCGAAATAAGAAAAATGCGGAATGAAGGAATAACTCAAAAAGAATTAGCAAAAGCCCAAAAATTTTATACCGGCAATTTTCCCTTAACCTTTGATTCTTTTTCAGATAAAGTTAACTTAATCTCGCGAATTGAACGCTATCGGTTAGGATTAGATTATATCAATAAGTTCAACGAGCGAGTCCAAAGTCTAACGATTGAACAAATTAACGAAGCAGCCAAAAATCATTTATTCCCCGATAATTATCTCTTAGTCATTGTTGGCAACGTTACGCAAAGTGATATAAAATTAAATGATGTCAATTGGGTTAAAGAATGATACCCGATGCTCAATAATTCCCGATGCAATCTAATTCTGCCGAAAATTAATCTTGGTCTTGACAGCAAAGAACCCTTGGACATCTCTTTTATCTCGCACGCCCATACTGACCACCTGAGCAATCATAAACGAATTATCGTATCCAAGCCAACTTATTCTTTCTATAAAATTCGGATGCGGGATTCGGGAGCTGAACCAATTGTTCTTGACTATTATCAGCCCTTAAATCTCAATAACCATCGGCTCAATATTTTTCCGGCTGGTCATATTCTTGGTTCGGCGCAAATTATCATTGAAGGTGAAACGACCATTGTTTATACCGGAGATATTAAATTGCGGCGGGGTAAAACCTGCGAGCCGATTGAAATTGTTCAGTGCGATATTTTAATAATGGAGGCAACCTTTGGTCACCCTCGTTATGTTTTTCCACCGCAAGATGAACTTTATGCCTTACTGAAAAAAGAAATCGAGCAGGCTTTAAATCAATCAGCAGTTCCAGTTGTCTTTGCTTATTCTTTGGGTAAGGCTCAAGAGACGATCGCAATATTACAAAGTTTCGGTTTCAGCGTCACCACCGAAGCTAAAATAAAAGAATATTTAAATATTTATCAGGAATATGGAATCACATTTGGCCCAGTTACCACATTAGACCAGGAGTGGGGCGAGGTTTTGGTTTTGCCTTTAAGCCCAAGATGGCGCAATTTTGTAGCACCACTATTAAAAAAACGGACAATTTTTTTATCCGGATGGGGAATCGATCCAAAAGCTAAATACCAATTTCAAGTTGATGTTGTTTTACCAATTTCCGACCATTGTGATTACAACGAATTGTTACAATACGTCAAAATTGCTCAACCCAAAAAGGTTTATCTTTTTTGTGGCTTTGATGAATTTTGTAACGAATTGAAGCGAAAAGGTATTCCAGCTCAAATGCTGTAATCGAGAGTTTGCTCACTTATTATCGCTGGCGTTTTTCGAACCATCCGTTTAAGTTGAATCTTTGATGCGATTTCTTTCTTACCACTAAGTCACAGGGGCACCGTGAAGGGAAAACCTCGGTGTTTCAGAATCTCTGAGACAAATTCTTCTTTTTGGTAGATTTATCTTGACAAATCACCGACTTTTAGTAAAATTATAATATGCAAGAAAGATTTACCGAACGAGTTAGGAAAGTTATCTCCCTTGCCCGTCAGGAAGCAATCCGACTTCACCACGATTATATTGGTACCGAGCATCTCCTTTTAGGAATCTTAAAAGAAGGTGAAGGTGTTGCCGCGATTGTTTTACAGAACTTGGGAATTAATCTTGATGACCTACGACGGGCAGTGGATAATGCCGTAAGTTACGGCACGGAAACTTTAGTTTTAGGTGAAATTCCATTAAATCAAGAAGCGCGCTCGGCGTTAAATTATGCGGTAGATGAGGCACGGCGAATGAATCATAGTTATGTCGGCACCGAACATCTCTTGCTGGGCCTTTTACGAGAAGAACGGGGTATCGCTTGTCAGGTTTTGCAATCCCTCGGTATAGAAATTGACATTGTGCGAAGTGAGACAATTCGCCTTTTAGGCGGCGAGTTTACCCAGCAATCGGTCAAAAGCAAATCAAAGACACCAACCTTAGATTACTTTTCAAGAGACCTAACGCAATTGGCTCGGGAGGATAAATTAGATCCAATTATTGGCAGAACCAAAGAAATTGAACGCGTCATTCAGATTCTTGCTCGGCGGAAGAAAAATAATCCAGTATTGATTGGCGAAGCTGGAGTTGGCAAGACTGCAATTGTTGAAGGATTGGCGCAGCGAATCGTCGAGGGTAAGACACCAAGCGTGCTGAAGAATAAGCGAGTTTTAGCCCTGGATTTAGCCGCAATTGTTGCCGGTACTAAATATCGTGGTCAATTCGAAGAACGGTTAAAAGCGATATTGAATGAAATTATCAATCATGGTGACTGTATCATTTTCATTGATGAATTGCACACAATTGTCGGAGCCGGTGCGGCCGAGGGAGCGATTGATGCTTCTAATATGCTTAAGCCAGCTTTAGCCAGGGGTGAATTGCAATGTATCGGCGCTACAACCCTTGAAGAATATCGCCGTTATATCGAAAAACACTCTGCTTTGGAACGGCGCTTCCAGCCGATAATTGTCGAACCACCAAGCGTCCACGAAACTGTAATGATTCTTAAAGGCTTAAAAGAGAAGTACGAGCTACATCATGGTGTTTCTTATACTGATGCGGCGTTAGAAGCGGCGGCTTATTTAGCCGACCGATATATTACCGACCGGTATCTGCCGGACAAGGCAATTGATGTCATTGATGAGGCGGGGTCAAGGGTGAAATTACTCCGCCCGGTAATTAATCCTGAGATGGAAGAGTTGGAAAAGAAGTTAGAACGGATCCGCAAAGCGAAAGAAGATGCAGTGCGTCGTCAGGAATTTGAACGGGCAGCTGAATTACGCGATGAGCAAAAAAGATTAATGGAGCAATTGAAGAAGAAGCGTAAGGAATGGGAAAAGAAAGGTACCTTCCCAGTCGTTACCGAGGAAGATGTTGCTTATGTTGTCTCTTCCTGGAGTTCAGTGCCGCTATCGAAACTTGAAGAAAACGAGCAGTCACGCCTTTTGAAAATGGAAGAAGAGTTAAAGCAACGAATTGTTGGACAAGACCATGCGATTGAGACAATTGCCAAAGCAATTCGGCGGAGCCGAGCTGGAATCAAAGACCCACGGCGTCCCATCGGTTCCTTTATCTTCTTAGGTCCAACCGGTGTCGGTAAGACGGAATTGGCACGGGTCTTAGCGAAGTTTATGTTCGGCGATGAAAATGCTTTAATTCGCTTTGACATGTCAGAATATATGGAGAAATTCAATGTCTCGCGATTGGTTGGCGCCCCGCCGGGTTATGTCGGTTACGAAGAGGGCGGTCAATTAACCGAACGGGTTCGCCGTAAACAGTATTCGGTTGTTCTTTTCGACGAGATTGAAAAAGCCCATCCTGACGTCTTCAATATTTTACTACAAATTTTGGAGGACGGTCAAATCACGGATTCTTTAGGTCGCAAGGTCAACTTCAAGAATACGGTGATTATTATGACCTCGAATATCGCTACCGAGGAAATTCGTCGAGCTTCGTCAATCGGTTTTCAACAGGAAGGCGAGGCGGAATCTTATGAGCGGATGAAAGATAAATTGCTGAATGAGGTGAAGAAGGTCTTCAGGCCTGAATTTTTAAACCGAATTGACGAAATAATTGTCTTCCATTCCCTTGACCGACCCCAGATGGAGAAAATCGTTGAGATTCAATTGGCGGATATTCAAGAACGCCTCAAAGAGAAAAAACTCAATTTACAATTGTCGAAAGCGGCAAAAGAGTTATTGGTGGAACAGGGTTTTGACCCTCAATACGGTGCCCGTCCCATTAAACGCGCTTTGCGAAGACTACTGGAAGACCCATTAGCCGAAGAGATATTGAAAAACCGGTTTAAAGAAAACTCCGTAATTTATATTGACCGGGCTGGCGACCAATTAGTTTTTACCGAAAAGAAACAAGAGGAAAAGGAAGTAACAGAGAAGAGTCTGGCAGGTAGAACCAAGGAAACCTAAAGAATTAACTACTATCTAATATTCCCTGGTTAAATGTTTATTCCGCTTCTTCTTTCGCTTTTTTGTGCTAATCCAATTATTATTGGCTTAGAGGCTACCACTCAGACTACTGACTCCCTTTTAGTTATCACCCAATCGGGTTTAAGAATCGGCGAGGAGTTAACACCATCCGACATCCCGAATGCGATTCGCCGAATTTATAATCTTGGACTATTCTCTCAGGTGGCAGTGGATACTTGGTTAATTGGCGATGGGATTAAATTAAAATTTATTGTGACCGAATATCCCCGTTTAAAGAAAATAGATTTTTCCGGAAACCGTAAAGTTCGAAATAAGGAATTAAAGGAACTGGTGAATGCTAAAGAAGGCGAAATTCTAACCGAAAAGAAAATCTTCGACTGGCAACTTAAAATCAAGGACCGATACAAGGAAAAAGGCTACATTTTAGCCAAAATTAATTGTAGTGAAAGTCCTCCCGATTCGAATCACAGAGTCAATTTAGTTTTCCAAATTGAAGAGGGCGATCGGGTTCGGATTAAGAAGATTACAATTGAAGGCAACGAAGCCTTCCCCGACCGAACAATAAAACGGCGGATGACCAATCGTGAGAAAAGTTGGCTGCGTAAGGGTGACTTTAAAGAAGATGAATTTAAAAAAGACTTGGATAAGATTGTTGACTTTTATAAAGAGCGCGGCTTTTTGGATGCTAAAATCTTAGATTACAACTTGCAATATGATGCGGGTTGGCTTTATATCACAATTGAAGTGTCGGAAGGTAAGAAATACTTCTTCGGCAACATCACCTTTGAGGGCGAAAGTCTTTTCCCTTGCGAAAGATTACAAAAAGCCCTACGCATCAAGACTGGCAAGGTTTATAATATCAAAAAGGCAACCCAAACCTTAACTGAACTTTATTCACTCTATTCGGAAGAAGGTTACATCTATGTTGTCATTTCCCCAATTGAGGTTATGCGGGGCGATACCGTTGACATCAATTATAAAATCTTAGAAGGCGGTCCAGCAAAAATTCGTTTAGTTAAAATCGAAGGTAACGAACGAACCAATGAGAAGGTTATCCGAAGGGAAATAACTTCATTACCAGGCAGTATCTTTAAACGCTCCGAAGTGATAAGAAGTCAACGCAATATCTTTAATCTCGGTTTCTTTGAAGATGTTGGAGTTGATTATGAACCAGCTGATGATTCCGGAACAATTGACTTGACTTATCGGGTAAAGGAGAAGACCGCATTTGGCACGGTTGGCGCTGGTATCTCTTACTCGGCGACGGATAAACTTACTGGGTATATCGAACTTTCTCAACCCAATATGTTTGGTCGTGGTCAAAGGGTTTATATAAAATTAGAAAAAGGTGGTAGAAAGACCAATGCTGAATTTGGTTTCACTGAACCCTATCTTTTTGATTTACCCCTTTCCGCCGGTTTCGATTTATCTTATCTCACCCGGGCTTATGATTATTACGATAAACAAGAGATGGGAGTGGGGATTAGTTTTTCGCGCCCATTGCCTTTAGATTATTCACGCGGTTACCTCTCGTTGCGTCTCAGCGACGCCTATGTACCAAAATCATCAATCAGTTCAAGTTATACTCCGACCAGTATCTATAATGTCTATCGGGATACTATCCATAAGACTTCTTTGCTACCTTCCCTCCGTTTTGTCCGCGATTCGCGTGACTACATCTTTAATGCCCTCTCTGGTTCATCACTTTCCTATACCATTGTCTTATCGGTTGGTGACATTCGTTTTCATCGTCATATCATTGATGCCAATTTCTACTATCCGTTATTTTGGAAATTTGGTTTGATGTTTCGGACGCGTTTTGGTTTGATTAATCCTTTTCAAACCCGCGATACTATCCCAATTTATGAGCGATTCTA
>JBDRUX010000087.1:0-9525 GCA_039801565.1 Caldifarciminota bacterium | reverse complement strand
GCTATAAATTTTAAACAATTGTAAGGAAAGGAGAAAATATTGGCAAGAATTGCAGGTGTTGATCTGCCCGATAAGAAAAAGATTTTATATGCGCTGCCCCATATCTATGGCATTGGACTTTCTAATGCCAAGGCAATAATTGCCGCAGCGCAGGTTGACCCGAACAAACGAGTTGCGGAATTGACCGACGAAGAAATCACTCGAATTCGGAAGGAGATTGAATCGAACTATAAAGTTGAAGGGGTCTTAAGGGCAGAGGTAGCAGCGAATATCAAGCGTTATATTGAAATTGGTTCTTATCGTGGATTACGGCACCGTTTAGGACTACCGGTACGAGGACAACGGACACGAACCAATGCTCGAACCCGAAAGGGGCCAAGAAAAACATCCGGGGTCTTGAAGGTTAAGGCGGAAAAACCAGCCGCAGCGAAGCCAGCCCCAAGTCCAGCTGGAGGTAAGAGTGGCGAAAAAGCCAGTTAAGAAAAAAATTCCCGCCCACTGCATTGCTCACATCCAAGCAACTTTTAATAATACCATCGTTTCAATTGCTGACCCCCAGGGTAATGTCTTATGTTGGTCAAGCGCTGGCCGATTAGGGTTCAAAGGCACGAAAAAAGGAACGCCTTATGCTGCATCGCAATGTGCCGAGGCTTGCGGTCGGGAGGCGGTGGGAATGGGTGTGAAAAAGGTTGACATTAGAATTAAAGGTCCGGGGCCCGGACGAGAGGCGGCAATTCGTTCTTTACAAAATGCTGGTCTTGATATCGTTTCAATTAAAGATGTTACACCAATCCCTCATAACGGTTGCCGGCCACCCAAACCGCGTAGGGTTTAATCTTTGTTGACAATTCATAATAATCTTGTTAGAATAAATATTTATGGCAAGATATATCGGCCCAAAATGTAAGATTTGTCGCCGAATGGGTGAAAAATTGTTTTTGCGCGGCGATAAATGCTACAGTGACAAATGCGTCTTTCAGCGACGCGGTGAAGAGGAAAGTAAGAGTGGTTTTGGACGCAAGAAACTTTCACCCTATTCGATCCAGCTTAAAGAGAAACAAAAACTTAAAGCAATTTACGGTATCTCCGAAACGCAGCTGCGTGTCTTTTTTGAGCGGGCAGCCAAAGCCAAAGGCGATACCGTATTTAATCTGCTGAGTGCTCTGGAACGGAGATTAGATAATGTAGTTTTTCGGTTAGGGTTTGCCAATTCGCGCGCCGAGGCAAGACAATTGATTCAACACGGTCATATTGCCGTTGATGCCAAAAAGATTGATATTCCTTCTTACATTGTCGGTGCCAATCAAACCATAAGCGTTCGGACCGAAAGGGGGAGAAAAGTTGTAAGACAAGTGCTGGCGGGAAAAGAAGGAACCAGTGCCAATTGGTTAACTTTAGACCGAGAGAATGTGATTGGCAAAGTCCTAACCTTACCGTCCAACGAGGATTTAAAAGCAGTGCCAGTTAACACTCAGTCAATTGTGGAGTTGTATTCAAAATGAAACTTAAACCCTTTGTTTTACCTGAAAAGGTTGAGATTGAAAACGAAACTGCAACCGATACCTATACCAAATTTATTATTGCGCCGTTAGAAAAAGGCTGGGGTCATACGATTGGTAATTCTTTACGGCGCAGTTTGCTTTCTTCTATCCAAGGTGCCGCCGTAACCCAAGTGCGCATTGATGGTGTGCTTCACGAATTTTCGACAATCCCTGATGTCTTGGAGGATGTGCCCCAGATTATTATGAATATCAAAAAAATCCGGATGGCTTTGTTGTCAGAAACACCAAAATTCTGTTATCTTAATGTGAAAGGTAAAGGAACTTTCACTGCCAAGGATATGACGGTGCCACCGGAAATCACTATTGCCAATCCCGATCAACCAATTCTAACCATCACCGATGCGAAGCGAAGCGTTAATATCGAGATGAAAGTGGAAAATGGTCGTGGCTATGTTCCAGCCGAACGACTGAAAAGGGGCCAGAATGTGCCAGTGGGAACAATCTTTTTAGATGCATTCTTTTCACCGGTGAAAAAAGTTACCTACTCGGTGGAGAATACTCGCGTGGCTGACCGGGCTGATTTTGAAAAGGTTGTACTTGAGGTCTGGACCGATGGTAGTGTTAGACCTGACGAAGCCTTGATTCAAAGCGCAACAATTATTAAAAATCATATGGCGATTCTCATCCCGGCAGAAAAGGAACCCGAATTTAGACCGGAAGAAAAATTCGACAAAGAAAAGGAGCGATTACGAGAGTTATTAATGATGGATATTGATGAACTGGAACTATCGAACCGAGCCTTGAATTGTTTGAAAAAGGGTCGTTCCAAGCGCACGGGCGAGCGAATTGCTATTAAAAAAGTCGCCGATTTAGTCCGCCGAACGGAAAAAGAGATGCTTAATATCGAAAATTTTGGCAAAAAATCCTTAGATGAGTTGAAAAAGGTCTTGGAAGGTATGGGGCTGTCATTCGGTATTGATGTTGATTCAATACTGAAGAAGGAGTAGCCTTGCGCCACGGTCGTAAAATCAAAAAATTAGGCAGAAAATGGGCACACCGAAAGGCATTAATTCGAAATCTTCTAACAGCGCTTTTCACCTACGAACGAATCAAAACCACTGTAGCTAAGGCGAAAGAGGCACGGCGTTGGGCAGACCGATTGATAACTTTTGCTAAGAAGAATACATTAGCGGCGCGGCGAGAAGTAAGAAAATATCTAGCCGATGAGAGTTTGGTTCATAAACTTTTTAATGAAATTGCCCCAAAATTACAAGACCGAACCAGTGGGTATACCCATCTCTATCGGCTCGGTCCACGACCGGGCGATGGTGCCGAGATGGCAATTTTAGAATTGGTAGCAAAAGAGACAAAAAAGAGAACAAAGGCAGTATCGGAAAAAACAAAAACAAAAGAGTGATATTTTAAAAAACTGAGTTGATACAGGCAAAAATCCTGCCGGATAGAACCTATTGCTTTTTCGATTTGGCTCAACAGGTCGTGCTTGATAAACGAAACGATTCCACCTTGAGTTTCACTGTAAAGTTATAATGAGCTAATTAAAACCAGTCTCAATTTTATGACTGGTATCATCTTAGCAGCAGGCAAAAGTAAGCGGATGAACTCAAAATTACCCAAGGTCTTACTGCCGATAAAAGGCAAGCCACTCCTTTCCTATGTTCTAAAGACCGCACAAGCGGTAGGTTTAAATCGTATAATCGTCGTAGTGGGAAGAGGTCATAACCAAGTGCGAAAAGCATTTGCCAATGCCCAAGTTGAGTTTGTCCGCCAAAAAAGACTATTAGGCACAGCCGATGCGGTGAAAACTTGCGCAAAATTATTAGCCGATAAGGATGAGATTGTTGTCTTTTGTGGCGATACGCCATTATTGACGGTAAAAACGATAAAAAGATTGATGAAAATCCATCGGCAAAAGCAAGCGGATGCCACAGTCCTAACGACCATCTTAGAAAATCCTTATGGTTACGGTCGGATTGTACGCGATAAGAGCAATCAAGTGGTTGCAATTGTGGAAGAAAGGGAGGCGACCCCAAGGATTAAAAAAATCAAAGAGATAAACTCTGGAGTTTTTATCTTTCGATGGCAACGATTGAAACCAATTTTAGAAAAATTGCGACCAAGCCAGGTTTCGGGTGAATATTACCTCACGGATACGATTGCGGCCCTGAAAACACAAGGTGCCAAAATCGCTGCCTACAAAACACGCGATAGTTCCGAAATTTTAGGAGTGAATACCCCAGAAGAATTTGCTCGCGTGACAGCAATTCTCGCAAAAAGAAATGAGTAAAATCAAAACCGTCTTTTTGGTTATCCTTCTTTTGTTGTTGATAGTAGCAATCAGTTCAATCCTTATCCGTTATGTGCCAATATTTAAACCAAAACCAAAACCGATTGCCATTGAACCAGGTCAAATTCGACTGGAAATTATTAATGCTTCGGGAATTGACCGACAGGGAAAACGGGCAATGGCGTACTTGCGAAAAATCGGTTTTGATGTCTATGGATTAAGGACTGCCCAAAAAGAGATTGAGCGGACGACAATTGTTGATCGGTTAGACAAAGATATGAAATACGCCAAGGCAACAGCTGAATTCTTTAAGCAAAAGCGGCGCATCATTTTTTTTCTCCCTCAATATCGTGAGATAATGCCGGTGATTAGCTGTGATCTTGATTCAACCCTCTATTTAGAAGTCAGTGTAATTTTAGGCAAAGACTGTCAGCTGTTTATTCCAAAAGATTTGATTGCCTTCTGATGAAGTCGGTACTGGAATGGGCCGAAAGGATTGCCCAATTGATTTTAGATAAGAAGGGCGAAGATATCATTTTGCTTGACCTGCGTCGTATCTCGCCAATCGCCGATTATTTTATTTTAGCCACTGCCCAATCCCCTTTGCATGCCCAAGCCATCTCAGATGAGGTGGTGGAAAAACTGAAAAAAGATGGCTATCGTCTCCATCATGTCGAAGGCTATAATCAAGCCCAATGGATTTTACTTGACTATTTGGATATCGTTGTTCATATCTTTTTGCCTGAGGTGCGGGCTTTTTACGGTTTGGAACGACTTTGGGGGGATGCGCCCAGTCGCGTCTTTTTAGCAACTAATTCGCCAAAAAGTGAATAGCAATGGTGAAGAAAAGGATTGGTACCGCTTTGCAAAATTTGGTTGAAATAATCCCCCCCAGGCACGAAATCGAGATGATTAAAGAAGACCAGTTAGGTGACTTTGCTTCCAATCTGGCATTCCTTTTAGCAAAAGAAGCGAAGGTGCCTCCCAAAACATTGGCGGAGCGATTAATAAAGCAATTGTCCAATCACCCCGATTTTGCCCAAGTTGTGGTAGGTGGAAACGGTTTTATAAATTTTACGGTTTCTGACGAATTTCTCTACCAAGGTTTAAAACTCGCCCAAGAGGAAAATTTTGGAAAAAGTGAAATTGGTCAGGGACAAAAGGTATTATTGGAATATGTCTCAGCCAACCCAACCGGTCCTTTAAATGTTGTGCAAGCCCGTGCGGCGACATTGGGCAATGCCTTAGTGAATATCTTGAAATTTGTCGGATACGAGGTGCAAAGTGAATATTATGTTAACGACTCCGGTACCCAAGTTGAACTCTTTTTCCAATCGCTATTGGCAAGAATTAAGGAATTAAAAGGCGAGAGAGCAGAACTGCCCGAAGGTGGTTATCCTGGACAATACTTAGTTGATATTGCCAAAGAAATTTTGGCGCAAAACTTACCAGAAGCAAAGTGGCGGCAATTTAGTTTGGAGAGTATCTTGAAAATACAACAAAATGCTTTAAAAAAATTTGGCATCCAGTTTGATAATTTTGTCTTTGAGAGTAAATTCCTTCCCAAAATCGAAGCGATTCTTAAAGATTTAGCGAAGCAAGGAAAGAGTTATGAAAAAGATGGGGCAATTTGGTTTCGGGCAGCGGATTTTGGCGATAGCGAAGACCGAGTCCTTTTGACCAAAGAACGTCGGCAAACCTATTTTTTGACCGATTTGGTCTATCATATTGATAAATTGGAACGGGGCTTTGACCGGTTGATTAACATCTGGGGACCAGACCATCATGGTTATATTGCCCGGCTGAAAGGCGGAATTGCGGCTTTAGGTTATGATAGCCAAAAATTGGAAATCATCATCGCCCAACAAGTATCACTGTTAAAGGATAAAGTGAAAATCACGATGTCGAAACGGGCCGGTGAATTTATCACCTTAGACGAAGTTTTAGATGAAATTGGTAGCGATGCGTTGAAATTTTTTCTTTTAATGCGTAAGGCATCGCAGCATTTAGAGTTCGATTTGGCATTAGCCAAAAAAGCCACTCAAGAAAATCCAGTCTATTATGTACAATATGCTTATGCCCGAATCTGTCAGATTATGAAGTTTGCTAAGGAAAAGGGTTTAACAATAACCAAATTAATTGATTTTCGGCTTTTGAAAGCGCCGGAAGAGCGAAAATTAGCCAAGTTAATCATCTATTTCCCGGATGTGATTGAACAAGCCGCCCTGACTTTAGAACCACATCGGCTCGTTTATTTTTCTCTTGAACTTGCTACTGCTTTTCATTATTTTTATGAGAGGCAGCGTGTGGTTACCGAAAATAAAAAATTGACGCAAGCCCGACTTTATCTTTGTCAGTGCGTTCAAAAAGTTTTGGCAAAACTGTTATCGTTAATTGGTATCACAGCACCGGAAAAGATGTGAGAAGGGAGGTTTTTTGAATTTAGCGTCATTATTGAAACCGGAGCGAATTAACCTTGCCCTCCGTGCTAGAAAGAAGACCGAGGTTTTAAAAGAATTGGTGAGTATGATCAAGCAAGGTGAAGATGCCGAATTAATTTATGATACGCTCTTGAAACGAGAAGAACTCGGTTCAACCGGTATTGGCAAAGGAATCGCAATTCCCCATTGCCGTTCGCTCTTGATTGATAAATTAGAAGTTGCCGTGGGTTGGTCAGCAAAAGGGGTTGACTTTGATTCGATTGACAAAAAACCTGCTCACCTCTTTTTCTTAATTGTTGCGCCACCCCAAGACCCAGGCAATCAGTATCTCATAACCTTAGGACGCGTAGCGATGGTTTGTCAGGAACTGACCAAAAAGCGAACCGGCTTGGAACCGAAATCACCCGAGGAGTTTATCCAGATGATAAAAACTATCGAGGAAAAGATTCATGCGAAGACAACTTGAGCTTTTACGAGAATTGGAAGAATTGGATTTGATGTTAAAAGACCTCTCCAGTCCGCAATATAAGCAGATTGGTTTTAAGACGGCTAAACAATCGTTGGACCTTGTACGCTATATTGAAGAGCGAAGACAGAAACTTAAGAAAAAGATTGATGCGAAACTTTTGAGCGAATACGAACGGATATCCAAGCGCTACGGCACCAGAATCTTAGTCCAAGTGGTCAAGGAATTTTGTGGTGGCTGTTATGCTAAGTTACCGGCGGAATTTGTCTCTCGCCACAACGCTGAACTCCTAATCTGCCCTAACTGCGGAAGATTTCTCTACTGGGTTAAATAACCTCGGTTTAGCTAATAGCGAAAAATTGCTAATATTGTTTCTGTGGACAATTTTTGAATTTTACGAGCCCGGTGGACCGGGGTCCAGTTATTTCGCCAGCACAACCAATAACTCGTTCTATTCCGCAACTGCAATTAATCCAGCGATGCTATCAAGAATTGATAAAAGTGGTATTGGTTTGGTCATCTGCCAACCGTATGGTATAAGCAATTTGACCTATAGCCGATTGGCGGGAAATCTAAACCGACCGAGTTTAGGGTTATCATTAGCGACCCTGGGCCAAACTGGCTATCACGAATACACCTTCACCTTTGCCCTATCATTTCCAATTGATAAATATTTTTCTTATGGACTAATTTTAAAGGGTTATTATCTGAACATTGAGAATTATGGCGATGACTTGTTTTTTGGATTAAATTTAGGATTACTTTATCAACAAAGAACTTACCGAGTTGGTATTGTCATCGAAGACTTAAATAAACCACGAAGTTACCAAGGCGATTTAATTATAACGACATTACGAATCGGGGCAACTTTTCTACCTACGGATAATTTAACCTTCAGCTCGGATTTTTTAAAAAACGGCGATTCCGAACAATTGATGGGTGGAGTTGAATTTATGTTATTGCCGATCTTCTCCTTACGAATTGGATTGAGAACTAATCCTTACCAATTGGCACTGGGTTTTGGCATCATAGCTAAGCATTTGAATCTCGACTACACCTGCCGTTATCATCCCAGTCTTAAAGAGACCCACATTATTAGTCTGGCAATAAAATCTTGATTATTCTGTTATTGCTACTTGCCTTTTATGATAATGAATCAGAAATTTTCGAAGAAGCGATAAGATTACCAAAAGGTTATATCGCACCGGAAGTTTTTGACGATTTAACAAAAACACCATTGAATATCAATACTGCCGATTATGATGAACTAATATCGCTACCTTATATAACCCCAATTGCAGCTAAGGCAATTTTAGATTACCGCCAGACCAATGGTAAATTCAAAAATTTAAACGAACTTTTATTGATTAAAGAAATCAGTGAAGATTGTTTGGAAAAAATTAAACCTTTCTTGACGGTTAAAGGGGAGACGACTCGACCCAAGAAAATGTTCCGGGTCCGAGCCAAATGCGATAGCCTAATTTTCCCCAGCAACTATCAAGAATGGGCATTGACTAATCGAATTGGGGCGGATTATGGTAAATTTCGACTGGTTTTCCTTACTGATAAAGACCAAAAGGAATCAAATCTATTTGACTTTTGGACAGGAAGCATAGCTTATACTTCAGAAAACAATCAAATAATTGTCGGCAGTTATTACCTCGCGTTTGGACAGGGGCTAATTATGGCAGAACCGTTTCAAAATTTTACTACCGCTAAATCTTTTGGTGGCTTAAAGAATAAACCACTTAATCAATTGACCACACCTTTAGAAAATAATGCTTTAAACGGATTAGCCTATCAGAAGACCTTGAGTAATTTTCAATTGACGGGCTATCTCTCAAGAAATTGGTTGGACGCTGAAATCGATTCCGCCGGAATTGTTCAAAGAATAGATTATGATGGTAGGCATATTGATTCATTGACGAAAGCGAATAAGGACCGATTGCGCGAAGATTTATTAGGGATAAGATGCGAATATCGTTCTGCCAAATGGCAGTTGGGTTGGAGTGGTTGTCGTAACCATTATAATCATCGCTTTGTGCCAACGGACTCAACTAATTCCTTCTTTGGCGATCAACTAACAATTTTGGGTGTTGATGGCACTGGGATTTTAGGTAATTACTATTGCCAAGGCGAGTGGGCTTATTCTTTAAAATGTGGATTTGGTTTTGCTTTTGGTTTGGTCGGTGATTGGCAAAAAATCAAGGTTGGTTTAAATCTTGTCTACCAACAAAGAGATTTCTATTCACCCCATAGTTACAGTTATAGCCTATTGGCAAAAAAAGATAGATTAGGTGGTAACTTCAATTTTCAATATCATTTTAGCCGCAGCCAAGTTTTCTTCCGAGGTGCAACTAAAATTAATATCATCGGCGACTCGTTACCAGCGAAAATTGAAACCGGCTTGAAAAGGAAAGAAGGAAACTGGGATATTGCCTTGAGTTATAAAAGAACCTTGAAAAACGATATTGGCAAGAGTGAGGGGACAAAGCTCGATTTGGGATATGATTTGACAAAACGAGTTTATCTTGGGTTTCGGCTGGAAGACCGCTATCTTATCGCAAAACCGAAGCGTGGGATTTTATTGGGATTGAGTAGTGATTTTAGTTTTGGTGGCTTTGTTTATAAGAGTCGAATTTATTGGTTTGAAATAATAAAGCCGGATTGCCCAATTTTCGTTTATGAACCTGGTTTTAGTGGTTTAGCGAACAACCATACATTTATGAAACGGGGAGTGAGATTTTATAGTTTTTGGGGTTACAATAGAAAGCCATTTCGAATTGGTTTAAGAATTGGAGTCACCAGAAC